>URVP01000127.1 GCA_900551345.1 uncultured Eubacteriales bacterium | reverse complement strand
GCTATAGGGCGTTCTCTTTGTTGTTTTATAATGTAGAATGTTTGCTGTGTTTGGTTTAATAGGCTGCTGAAAGTGCAAAAAAACACTTGCAGCAAGCCTGTTTTTTTATGTATTAGGGACAGGCTGAAACTAATTTTTTAGAGTTCTGTCGATGGGTAGCTTGAATTCATTACATTAATTTTATTATTGTTTGATTTTGTCGTTAAAATAAGGTATAATATTATGTAACTGTATTTTTTTAGGTAAAAAATAATTTTTTAGAAGAAACGGAGAATTAATATGCCGCAGAAAAATAATAATGCTACCATCGGTTTTGAAAAACAAATTTGGAATGCCGCCTGTGTTCTTTGGGGACATATTCCCGCCGCAGAATACAGAAAGGTTATTGTAGGGCTTATTTTCCTGCGTTATATATCAAGTGCTTTTGATAAGCGTTATAACCTGCTCGTTGCCGAAGGTGACGGGTTTGAAAATGACCGTGACGCTTATCTTATGGAAAATGTATTTTTTGTGCCGGAGGACGCTCGCTGGAGTACTATTGCCGCTGCTGCTCATACACCCGAAATCGGCACTGTTATTGACAACGCCATGAGAGCGATTGAAAAAGAAAATACAACCCTTAAAAATGTACTGCCTAAAAATTACGCAAGTCCTGACTTGGACAAGCGTGTTTTAGGTGATGTTGTTGACCTGTTTACCAATATGGATATGGGCGATACAGAGGGGAGCAAAGACCTTCTCGGCAGAACCTATGAATATTGCATTGCTCAGTTTGCCGCTTATGAGGGCGTGAAAGGCGGCGAATTTTATACCCCGTCAAGTATTGTAAAAACTATTGTCGAGATACTTAAACCGTTCAAAAACTGCCGTGTGTATGACCCCTGCTGCGGAAGCGGCGGTATGTTTGTACAGAGTGCAAAGTTTATTCAGGCACACAGCGGCAAGCGTGGAGAAATTGCCGTATACGGTCAGGAGTCCAACGCCGATACTTGGAAGATGGCAAAAATGAATATGGCAATCCGCGGCATAGACGCCGACCTTGGCGCTTATCAGGCAGACACTTTTTTTAATGATTTACATAAAACACTTAAAGCAGACTTTATTATGGCAAATCCGCCTTTTAACCTGTCAAACTGGGGACAGGAAAAATTAAAAGATGATGTCCGCTGGAAATACGGCACTCCCCCTGCGGGCAACGCCAACTATGCCTGGATTCAGCATATGATACATCACCTTGCACCAAACGGAAAAATAGGTCTTGTGCTTGCAAACGGTGCGTTATCCTCTCAGTCGAGCGGCGAAGGAGAAATCAGAAAAAATATTATCCAAGCTGACCTTGTGGAAGGCATTGTGGCACTGCCCACACAGCTGTTTTACAGCGTTACCATTCCCGTTACCCTTTGGTTTATTTCAAAGAATAAAAAGCAGAAAGGCAAAACCCTGTTTATCGACGCCCGCAAAATGGGCTATATGGTTGACCGCAAGCACAGGGATTTTACCGACGAAGACATCAAAAAGCTTGCGGATACCTTTGAGGCTTTCCAAAACGGAACACTGGAAGAAGTCAAAGGTTTTTGTGCCATTGCCGATTTGCAGGAAATCGAAAAGCAGGACTTTATACTCACCCCCGGGCGATATGTGGGCATTGAAGAACAGGAAGAGGACACAGAACCCTTTGAGGAGAAAATGAAACGCCTTACCTCTGAACTTTCCCAAATGTTTCAAAAGTCCCACGAATTAGAAGACGAAATCCGCAAGAAATTGGGGGCGATTGGGTATGAAGTGTGAGTGGACTGTAGTACAACTTTCTGATATATTGCAGGAAAAAGGATACATAAGAGGTCCTTTTGGTTCTGCTCTTAAAAGAGGAGACATGAAAAAAGATGGCATACCAGTTTATGAACAACAACACGCCATCTATAACAGCAGGGACTTTAGATATTATATTGATGAGCAAAAATTCAATGAAATGAAACGATTTCAGGTAAGAAAAGATGACTTGATAATAAGCTGTTCAGGAACAGTTGGTAAAGTTTCAATTATCAAAGATGATGATCCAAAGGGGATTATTAGTCAAGCACTTCTGTTACTTAGAGCAGATACAAATAGGATATTACCTCAGTATTTGAAATACTTTTTTTCATCAAGAGATGGATATAATGCTATTGTTTCTCGTTCAAGTGGTTCTGTTCAAGTAAACATTGCAAAAAGAAGTGTCATTGAACAGATACTGCTTAAGTTACCACAGATAAAAACTCAAAAAAAAATAGTTGGTGTGTTAAGTTCCATAGATGACAAAATCGAACTAAACAATGCGATAAACAATAATTTAGAGCAACAAGCGCAGGCTATTTATCAGCAAATGTTTGTTGAAAATGCAAGTTCTAATTGGTCAGAAGGAACTTTAAGCAACATTGCCGATATTACAATGGGACAATCACCAAGCGGCAGTAGCTACAATGAGGACGGAATTGGCACAGTTTTCTTTCAAGGTCGTGCTGAATTTGGCTTTAGATTTCCGTCGGTGCGTTTATATACTACCGAACCCAAGAGAATGGCTTGTAAAAATGATACTTTAATGAGTGTACGAGCTCCAGTTGGCGACCTTAATGTTGCTCATACAGATTGTTGCATTGGTCGTGGGCTTGCCGCCATTCATTCTAAAACCAACCATCAATCATTTGTTCTTTACACGATGTTCTCGCTGAAAAAACAGTTAGATGTGTTTAATGGCGAGGGTACGGTATTTGGTTCAATTAACCGTAAAGCCTTAAATGATATGCCTGTTCTTATTCCAAGCATTGAAGTTATTGAGAAATTTGAAAGGATAGTAGCACCAATGGACGCAACAATCCGCAATAATTACGATGAAATCTGCCGATTGCAAGATATTAGAGATTCTTTGCTTCCTCGTTTAATGTCAGGCGAAATCGATGTTTCCAACATTGACCTTTAAGACGCTAAATTATTATATATTAGGATGGTGAAATATAATGCTTGCAAATCGACCAAAATGGAAGATAGTTGAATATTCTCGTAGTCAAATAATTAAAGCTGGTAAAACAATAAAAAAAGCAGACATCTCAGATCAAAGTCTTGCCCAAGCAACAAAAATCATTGATAATTGGCGAGCTGCACACGCATTTCCCATGCATGTAATATATATGCATTTGAGAAGAATGGCGGGCGAAAATAATAACATTATAGTTGCTGAAAGATTGAAACGCATAGATTCAATTGTTAATAAATTGAAGCGTGAACCATTAATGAGTTTGTGGACAATGCAAGATTTAGGCGGCTGCAGGTTTATTGTGCCTTTTGTGAAAGATATTTATGAATACGCTGATAAATATGAAAAATCGAGAAAGAGGCATATTCTAAGGTCACAAGATGACTACATTCAGAACCCCAAAATTTCAGGATACCGAGGATTACACAGGGTTTATGAGTACCACAGTGATTCCGTTGACACATACAACAAAAATATGTTGATCGAGATACAATTTCGCACGCATCTTCAACATTTATGGGCTACAGCTGTTGAAACAATGGGACTGTTCACAAAAGAAGCTATCAAATCTGGACAAGGCAGTGTTGATGTCAAGCGTTTTTTTCTGCTGTCGTCGGCACTATTGGCTAAAAGGGAAAATCAACCAATTCCGCCTGGAGTTATTGATGATATTGCTGAAATCATTTCAGAACTTGAAAGTATAAATGCGAAAAATAATTATCTGGATTTTCTAAGTGGAATTAGAGTTGCCGTTAATTTTCAAACACAAAAAATTAAAGATAAAAAGGCAAGCTACTATATTTTAATACTTAACTACAACACAAGAAGATTGTCAGTCAAAAGCTTCATGCCAAGTCAATTTGACGAAGCAAATAATATTTACAACTCGATCGAAAGCACGCGTGCAGAAACAAAAATCGATGCTGTTCTTGTTAATGTCTCATCTTTCAAATCCCTTAAATCTGCATATCCAAACTACTTTTCTGACATTGGTGAGTTTGTGGATATTATGAAAGGTTACTTAAAATAATAAATATTTTTGTATAAAGGAGTTGAAGGATATGCCATACACCGAAGCGAATTATGAAAACTCAATTATAGAATTATTTACAAAGGATTTAGGGTACGAGTATGTATACGGTCCTGATGTGGAGCGGGATTTTTACTGTCCACTGTATGAAGAGGTGCTGGAGGACTCTCTGCTTAGGATTAACAAGGATCTGCCTTGTGTTGCAATACAGGAAGGGTTATACAAGCTAAAGAATATAGAAAACGGCTCTCTTGAACAGAAAAACGCCGTTTTTATGGACTATCTGCAAAACGGAATACAGGTAAGATATTATGACGATGGGCATGAGCGTTCGGGGATAGTGTATCTTGTTAATTATAAAAAGCCCGAGGAAAACTCCTTTATCATTGCCAATCAGTGGACTTTTATTGAAAACAGCAACAAACGGCCTGATATCATTCTCTTTATAAACGGTTTGCCTGTGGTACTGATGGAATTAAAATCTCCTTCCCGTAAAGATACGGACGCTTCGGCAGGCTACAGACAGCTGCGTAATTATATGATAGAAATTCCTTCCATGTTTACATACAATGCCATATGTGTGATGAGCGATTTGGCGACATCCAAGGCGGGTACGATTACATCGGGAGAAGACCGCTTTATGGAGTGGAAAATCAAAGACGGAAACCGTGAAAATACCCGGCATGCACAGTTTGATACATTTTTTGAGGGAATGTTCCAAAAAGCACGGCTGCTTGATATTATCAAAAATTTTATTTGCTTTTCCAACGAAGGGGTCAAGTCATATAAAATCCTTGCAGGATACCATCAGTATTTTGCGGTGAGAAAGGCGATTGAGTCCACCAAGCATGCTTCGGTTACGGACGGTAAAGGCGGCGTTTTCTGGCATACTCAGGGCAGCGGTAAATCTTTGTCCATGGTTTTTTAT
>URVP01000126.1 GCA_900551345.1 uncultured Eubacteriales bacterium | reverse complement strand
TACAACTTGTTATATTCTGTTTGCTGTTTTTCCTCTGTGCATTCATCTCCGTCCGGCTTCCAATATCTTGTAAGGTCCGGCTCATTGTAGCACTGCATTCTCCAGGATGACACCCTGTCTATGCCATACCGATCCACTATATGCTGTGTATAATCATGGCATATTTTTTGCCAAAGTGTATAATCTGCCGGCTGGCTGTTGCATATGGTTTTCCCCTTGTAACGCTCCGATTCTGATACCTGCTCCGGATTCTTTGCGATAACGGGCGGTATAAAATTATATCCTACAAAAAGATTAAATCCTTTTTTTATAAGGTAATCCATTCTGTAATCGTTTAGGCTGAAATCATATACAAGCTCTCCGCTTTCGTTTTTTGAAACAATGTCCTCAAACATTGTGTAAATTCTGATTGTTTTTGCGACATCGTCTTCTGCAATCCTATCAATTATCGCCTTGCCCCAGTCGTCTTCTATGGCGTCAGTTGGGTGATAATGTATATGATTCCAAAAGTTATTAAGCTTCTTTACGGGTTTTTGCATGTTAATCTCAATTTTCATTTTCCTCACCTCGGGCATATTTTACTATATATTTATAGGTAGGTCAATATCAATGTAGGAATATTTTAATACTAATATTCCCAAAATTCGCTTGCTTTTATGGTATATTTTTAATGTAATAATTTGTTGAAATAATATCTCTTTTGTGATATACTGTTCTTCAGCATCGTTAATATGCTTTTTTGTTTAATGAAAGGAACTTTGCAATGTATAAATGCTGTCTTTTTGATTTGGACGGAACCATTCTTGATACGGTTACAACAATTGCATATTATGGAAATATGGCACTGTCTTATTTTAATCTTCCGCCCGCTCCCGTGGAAAAGTATAACTATTTTGCCGGGGACGGCTCAAGAGTGCTTACCGAGCGTATGCTCAGATTTTGCGGAAGCTATGATGAAAAAATACACGATGAACTGTGGAATAAATATATGTCCCTTTACGATGATGACCCTTATTATAAAACCTCTGCTTTTAACGGCATGAAGGAAACAATAACCACCCTTAAGAATATGGGGGTGCGAGTGGGTGTTATAACAAATAAGCCCCAGTTTGCCGCTCAAAGTGTAGTTGATAAATTTTATGGCAGCGGCTTTTTTGAAATATGTATAGGAGTTACGGACGGCAGACCTACAAAACCTGACCCTACCGTTACACTTGAGGCTGTTTCTCATATGGGTCTTACTCCGCATGACTGTGTGTTTACCGGTGATACCTGTGTTGACATCCAAACGGGGAAAAATGCGGGAATGTATACTATCGGTGTGACTTGGGGCTTTCGTCCCGTACAGGAGCTTATATCAAACGGAGCGGATTTTATAGCAAATAAACCGGCTGATATACTGAATGTGTTTAAGGAGGATTGCAATGCTTGAACAAATGGCAAAAGCTGCGGGATTTTCTCTTACAAGTCAGCAAATTTCTTCCTTTGAAAGATATAAACAGCTTATTTTGGAATATAATGCCAAATTCAATCTTACTGCAATAACAGACCCGGACGAGATGGATATAAAGCATTTTATAGATTGTATGCATTGTATAAATGAAATCCCTCAAGGTGCATCTGTTGCAGATGTGGGCAGCGGTGCAGGTTTTCCCGGTATGGTGATTGCTGTTATGCGTCCCGATCTGCATATTACTCTTATGGATGCATTAAACAAGCGTGTAGGTTTTCTTACCACTGTTTGTCGTGAACTTAATCTTGAGAATACTAAGTGTATACATATCCGTGCTGAGGACGCCGCAAAACCTGACTGTATGAGAGAAAGCTTTGATGCGGTTGTGTCAAGAGCGGTTGCCAATATGAGTACGCTGTGCGAATATTGCTTGCCTCTTGTGAAAACGGGCGGTATTATGCTTGCAATGAAGGGCAAAAAAACCAATGAAGAACTTGAGCAGGCAAAACCTCTTATAAAGCTGCTTGGCGGCAAAACAAAAAAAATTACGCAGTATTACCTGCCTGACAGCGATATTTCAGACCATTGCTTAATCATTGTAGAAAAAACAGAAAAAACTCCGTCAAAATATCCACGCAAGGGTAAAAAAATAGGAACGGTTCAAAACACATTAAAGGATAGTGACAAAAATGTTTAATATTGTTCTTGTAGAGCCCGAAATTCCTCAGAATACGGGCAATATTGCCAGAACCTGTGCAGCAACCGGCTGCGTTCTTCATTTGATAGAACCTATGGGCTTTTCAGTTGACGAAAAGCATGTACGCCGAGCCGGTCTTGACTACTGGCATCTTGTAACTGTAAAAACATATAAAAATGCAGCTGATTTTTTCGAGAAAAATAAAGGCACATTTTATTATGTATCCACAAAAGCCGAAAAAACATATTGCGATGTCCGATTTAAAGAAGATGATTACTTGGTTTTTGGCAAAGAAACAAAGGGGCTTCCGGAAGACATGCTCCGTCAAAACCGAAACAGCTGTATAAGAATTCCCATGGCGAAAGAGGCACGGTCATTGAACCTTTCCAACTCGGTTGCAATAGTTGTCTACGAAGCTCTTCGTCAAACAGGGTTTAACCATCTTAAAATATCGGGCGATCTGTTTAAGGAGTGATTTAACATGAGTTATATATCAAAAATTACGGCTGCTTTATTAAGCCTGTCACTGGTTTTCGGCCTTTCGGCATGTAAAACGAACAAAGAAAAAGATTCTGACGGTTCTAAAACAAACAACCAAACTCAAGTAACTGATGGTGCACAAACTGAAACTCCATCTAATCCTGTAGCCGAAAGCGAGCCGGAAGCGGAAGTGTTTGAAATGCCCTCAGTTTCGGTTGAAACCATCGAAGAATATGCCAAAGAAAACGGTGCCAAGTCTGTTACTGTTAATAAAGACGGTTCTGTAGAATTGGATATGTCCGATGAGGATTATAATGCCATGATGGAAAAGCTTAAACAGTCAATTCTTGATAAGCTGGAGCAGCTTCGCAAAAGTACGGATATTATAGAAACAGTTCAGTCAGGACTTGATTTCAATAAATATTATGTAAGCGTAAATAAAGATAGCTATGAGGCTAATCCTTCCGTGATAGACATTTCCGACTGCTGCGAATCAGCAGAAGTGTATCAGCTTTTCGATGGGAAAAATACATCTGAAATTGAGATTACACTTTATATCCTGGATGCGGAAAACGATATGCAGATAGCTAAAAAGGTATATTCGTTAAAATAATATAAGGAGCTGCATTAGATGAAAAAAATATTTTCAGCAATTCTGATTTGTGTTTTAATTTTATTGTTTACAGCCTGCTCTTCCTCAAAAGATACAGGTAAAGCTCCCGTAGCCGGTGATCCTTCAAAAGTTGAAGGAGCTCAATATGTGGAGCAGCCCGGCGAGGAAAGCAATGTGACGGCGGAAGTAGGAGAGGAAGAGGTATATATTTATATACCGTCTGATTTTATTCTTTCCACCGTACAAAGTATAAGCGATGATGCAAAAAGCAAAGGCGCCAAAGATGTTAAAGTATACAGCGACAGTTCTGTATCTTATACCATGAGCCGAAGCGATTATGATAAAATGATGGAAGAAAATCGCACTGCTTTTGAAGATAATATTAAAGACATGACAAAGCAGGATTCGGTATATAAAAATATAACATACAATGAAGATTATTCTGAATTTAAATTTTATGTGGACTCAGAAGCATATAAGAACAGGTCGGTAGATTTGGTAAAAGACCAGCTTTATGCCGGATCGAGAATGTATCAAATATATATGTGCAAAGACCCTGAAAGTATAAAATATACTTATGAAGTTATTGACAGCGAAACAAACGAAGTTATCGAAAGCGCAACATTCCCTGATGATTTAACTTATTAAAAAATTTTCAATAAGCAGAAGCAAAATTTTTCGCTTCTGCTTATATTTTTCACTTCTGCAGAAATAATAAAAGTATATGTTTAATGTATATTGACAGGAGTGAATTTATTTGAATAATAATCAGGATAATAACAACAGCAATACCCCGGAACAAACACCAAGCTGGGGAAATACAGCCACAGTTATGCCACCCAATGCAAAGCACAGGGTGCATTATCTAAGTATAATAGGACAAATTGAAGGACACAATATGCTTCCGCCCCAAACAAAAACCACCAAGTACGAGTTTGTTATTCCTCAGCTTATTACGGTTGCCGAGGATAAAGAAATCGAAGGACTTATGGTAATTTTAAATACCGTTGGAGGAGATGTGGAAGCAGGTCTGGCAATTGCCGAAATGATTTCCGATCTTAAAAAGCCTACGGTTTCTCTCGTTTTAGGCGGCGGACACAGCATAGGAGTTCCTCTTGCCGTATCTGCAAAAAAATCTTTTATTGTACCTTCCGCCACTATGACGCTGCACCCCATTCGTATGAACGGTACCATGATCGGTGCATCCCAGACTTATGAATACTTTAACAAGGTGCAGGAACAAGTAGTTTCATTTGTAGAAAGAAATTCCGGAATGTCCGGAGACGAATTTCGTAAAATGATGCTTGCCGCAGGTAATATTGCCAATGATTTGGGGACTATTCTTTTTGGCGAAGAAGCCGTTAAAGCCAAGCTTATTGACAGCGTGGGAGGAGTGTCCGACGCTATAAAATATCTGTATTCGGAAATAGAAAAATCTTCTTCGGGTAAATCTACGAGTAAAAAATCTTCAGACAATAAGTCGTCAGATAGAAAGACTTCCTCTAAAAAAACTTCTAATAAGTAGATTCAAAGCATACCATATCATAAGAGGTGTTATGGTATGCTTTTTAATTCTGAGAAAATCAAAAACATATTTGTAAAAATAAAAACAGTATATAAGGAGAAAAGTAAGGGTCGCATTTTTATAGTAGACCGCAGCTTTGCCGCTACTCTGCTTTTTTTAACCGTGCTCATTGGCTTTACTTTAAGCTCGGTAAAAGATGTTTGGGTTAAAACTGCTGCTGAACCTAATCC
>URVP01000125.1 GCA_900551345.1 uncultured Eubacteriales bacterium | reverse complement strand
GCTTTAAATAACCAAAGTCCCGCCGACCAAATTTTATAAGGAGTGAGCGTATGAGCTTGATAAGAAATGAATTAGGGCAAGTAATGACAAGAAAAACTAATTCAATGGATAATGCAACAAGAATTATAGAGGTGTGCAATGATAAGATAATATACACGCTGAAGTTAGACGGTGTTAAGGATTATTTAACTTATAACGAAACACTATTAACAATTCTTAAAATGGATAAGTTAAAACCATATCGTGATAATGGGCGTTTGAAATTTAAAGTATGGCACAACGGGGCAGATGTCAATATAGCGTTGCACGATTTAGCCTTTGCCTGTTATTCGGAGCGGGTGCATAGTAAAACATTTATTAGTGATATGCAAAAATACCACGAGTATAAGGCGTTTAATAATCTGTCAATAGACCACGCCGACAACAATGTACGAAACAACACAAAATACAATTTATCTCTTATGGATAAAACGCTAAATTCAACAAAGGGTACAATTATAGCAAGGGTTAAAATGCCCGCATATCTAAATGTATCTTTTTGCAATGATAAGTATAGGGTGCAACTATTGTGGGCTGTTTCCGCTGATGATATAAACAACAGTATAGGAAAGCTGTTTAATGAAAGCATTACAGACACAGCGGGGGTTTGTACAATGCACTTTATTTGCGAGAGTGCAGAAAGTTTTGTAGATTGTTTGCAGTATATCATATCACAAAAATATGAGTGGGCTTTGCCATTGAAAAACGGCGGTAATTGGATTAAAAATAATAATCCTTGTTGGTGCGAAAATATCAATCATTCTATGCACGCACAAAAAATATTATCCAAAATGAACGAAGCGGATTTTCAAGTTTTTAATCGTGTATCTTGATATAATAGGAGCTGAGAGGGGTATGATAAATTTAACTGTTGAGGAGCGGGAAAAAATTTAAAAAAGATTTATCCAAATATTAAACGCTATACAATAGATTTTACAAATGATTTTTTATGTTGGTGGGATATGTATGATATACCCATATTAGCTATGCTTTATCTTGATATTACTTGTAAATCACCCGACAAGCCAAAAGATTTGGAGCGGTGGAAAAGTGAACATTATGTAGGTAGAGAAACAAATGTAAGGTGGGATATAATTCACAAACAGGGATAGATACTTTATAAATAGCGGTTGTTATGGGCGTTTTCTTCCATAGGTACATATTTATTTTGTGCAAAAATGAGATTGTCAACATCCGTATTTTTGATACATCTTTGTTGCAACACAAGGGGTTATACATATTTGAGATAATAACAATACATCATAATATACCCATAACAACGGGATTTTCAATAGTGTTTTATTGTGATTTGAAATGTGTACTTCAAAAAAATACGATGACACCGGTAAATAATTTAGTAAATTTATATTGTCAGTTGGTATGCGGTATGGTATAATATCAATACTATATCGTGTGCCACAGACAGAAAGGAGCAGTATGGCACATAACAGAAAAGATAAAAGAAACAGGGTACTTTACAAGGGCGAATATCAGCGTGCAAACGGAATGTATGAATATAGATACACCGACACAAAAGGTGTATCGCAAAGTGTTTATGCGTGGAGATTGAAGCCAGAGGACAGCACCCCATACGGCAAGCAAGAAACGCCGTCTTTGCGGGAATTGGAAAGCATTATTGTTAGAGATAAGCAAGACGAGATAGACACCATATCCGCACGCAAAACAAGTCTTGACGATTTCTTTGCAGAGTACATACAGGAAAGACCGCTAAAACAATCTACAAGGACAAATTACAAGTATATGTATAATAAGTATGTCAGCGGTGTATTAGGGCAGAAAAAGCTCTCTAACATTAAATACAGCGATATACGGCGGTTGTATAATTCCTTGATAGATGAACAGGGATTTAAGCCAAACAGTATGGAAGTTGTACATACAATTTTACACCCCATTTTTGCGGTTGCTGTTCGTGATGATTTGATAAGGAAAAATCCAACAGACGGAGTTATGGCAGAAATAAAAGCAAGGCGGGATTGGAGCAAGCCGAAGCGGTTAGCATTAACAGCGGAGCAACAAGGCGTGTTTATTGATTATCTATCAAAGTCAACAACATATTGCCATTGGATACCGCTATTTACTTTGTTTCTCGGTACAGGGTGCAGAGTTGGTGAAATTATCGGTCTGCGGTGGGAAGATTGCGACTTTGAAAACAATCTAATATCCATAAATCATAATTTGATATACCGCCCACAAGATAACGGAAAGTGCGAATTTCACATAACAACGCCAAAAACAATGGCGGGTATGCGTGTTATACCAATGTTTGACGAGGTTAGAAAGGTACTGTTAAAAGAATATGAGTACCAACAAGCAGAGGGATTTAATCAAACAGTAATAGACGGATATAGCGGATTTATTTTCAAAAATCGTTTTGATACTGTGTATAATCCGCATTGTATAAACAGAGGTATAGAGCGAATATGCAGAGATTACAACGCCGAAGAAACAGCAAAGGCAGAAGCAGAAAACAGAAGCCCTGTATTATTACCGCATTTCACAGTACATAACCTAAGGCATACCTTTTGTTCAAGAATGTGCGAGAACGAAAGTAACAGGGTAAATTTAAAGGTTATACAAGAAATTATGGGGCATAGTAGCATAGACACAACGCTTGATGTTTATACTGATTTAACAACGCAAATTAAGCAAGATGCGTTTACAAGTTTACAAGGAAAAATTAAACTTTCCTGATGTCCTCTTGAACTTTATATTAAGCTGTGTTATAATATGTTCGTGGGTTAAATGCTTGTACCAAAAGTTGTACCAAAAATTTTGGTATTGTACCACAACAAATAGCATAAGGACAACAAAAGGCTGAAACAATGATTGCACAACATATTGTGATTAAATCAATCCAAAATCACAAAATACAATGTCTATGTCTTGTTTTGGTACATTTCAAGGTTTAATCCCAACAATGAAGCCGATTGAGAATAAATAAGCGAAAAAAACAGTGTTTATCCGCTTTACTGACTTAGTAATAAGGCAAAACCGTACATTTTACATCATTTGGTGCAGAGAAATGTGCAGAGGCAGAAAAATCGCATAATTAACGGAATAAATGGGCAGTCTCAGATGAGATTGCCCATTTTTAGAAAAAAGAGAAATGTAAATTGGAATTTGCTAAGGTGAAATAGATGTTAGAAATTAGATATGTTTTATTGGAAGACAAAGAATTTTGGTATAGTCTTGATAGACATTTGTCAGAGCAAGAATTTGAAAATAAAATTCGTGATAAAAGAGGATATGTTTTATTATATGACAATAAACCAATAGGATTATTAAGATATAATCTTTTTTGGGATAATATACCATTTTGTACAATGTTATTTGTTGATTGGCATTATCACGGAAAAGGTTATGGAAAGAAACTTATGAAGCATTGGGAAAATGATATGAAATCACAAGGATATGGTATGCTTTTAACATCTACACAAGTTGATGAACAAGCACAGCATTTTTATAGAAAATTAGGATATAAAGATTGTGGTGGCTTTATTATAGATGTTCCTGGGTATGAGCAACCAATGGAGATGTTTTTGATTAAAGGAATTTAGCAACTTTTAGTTTTCTAAACCCCCTTTGAGAGAGTAACACCCTTTCGCAAAGGGCTTTTTATACGCATTTTGCATATTACTCCAATCTCTCTTTCTCAACATATCGTAATCACAGAGAAAATTATAACTAACAGCTCCAATGTTAATATGCGTTGCTTGTAGCAACGGCTTGTTTTGCATACAATGGTGGTAACGACTGAAAGAAAGGAGGTTATTTGTAATGCTAAGTGAAAATATTAAATCATTAAGAAAGTCAAAAGGGCTTTCGCAGGAAGAACTTGCTATCAGACTAAATGTGGTGCGGCAAACAATATCTAAATGGGAAAAAGGAGTTTCCCAAAGTTAAAGATACCACATCAATCCCACGCGGACTTTTGCTCAACCGATACAGCCGGAGGGCTGGATAACAAGAAAAGGCGGTATGCGCCCCGTGGAGGGGTAGCGTACCGCCTTTTCTTGTGGGGGTTTCCAAAGGGGGCAACGCCCCCATTTGGCACACGACTTTGCGAAGCAAAGTGTAGTGTGTTATACGCTCTGTCGGCGTTGCCGTGAAAATGCCGTTGCCGCCGGGGAGGGCAAGGGCATTTGAAGCGGCAGGAAAACAGGGCTGTGATTGCGTGGCGTAAAGCCGCAAGCGCAGGACTGGTTTCATCAGCAGACAGGGCGTATATGAAAACCCCGTCCCTCGTCCTACACTCCTACCTGTGGACAAAGTGTGTCCCGGAAAATCCATTATATAGGGCTGTTTCTGTCTCTTTTGTGAGAAAGGCGTCACGCAAACTGGCTATAATACAGATCGGCATAAGCTCCCTTTGCTTTTAACAAAGTTTCGTGTGTTCCCTGCTCGATGATATTTCCGTTTTGCATAAACAGGATCAAATCAGCGTCTATAATGGTCGAAAGCCTGTGAGCGATTACAAAGCTCGTTCTGTTCTTCATCAGGGCTTTCATGGCCTTGCCGATCTCAATTTCCGTGCGGGTATCGACGCTGGAAGTTGCTTCGTCCAAAATGATAACCGCCGGATCGCAGAGGAATACTCTGGCTATGGTTAGAAGCTGCCGCTGGCCGATAGAAATATTTTCCGCGTCGTTGCTCAAAACCGTATCATATCCATGCGACATAGTGCGGACAAAGAAATCCACTCTGGCCGCTTTCGCCGCCGCTACAATTTCTTCACGGGTAGCGTCCGGCTTGCTGTAAGCGATATTTTCCGCAATCGTGCCGCCAAACAGCCATGTATCTTGCAGCACCATTCCAAAATTGCTTCTCAAATTGGAACGGGTCATATCCTTTGTGTCGGTTCCGTCCAAAGTGATTTTTCCGCCGTTTAACTCGTAAAACCGCATAAGCAGATTGATAAGCGTTGTCTTTCCGGCTCCTGTGCTGCCGACGATCTACTCTGTGTAGATCTCGGTGGTCGCCGTATCATTAAAAAAA
>URVP01000124.1 GCA_900551345.1 uncultured Eubacteriales bacterium | reverse complement strand
CATATATACACCGCTTTCTTTCTGGATTGATCTTTGTATTATCTGTTCTTATCATGTACATTTATACGCTTCTTTATGATTTCAATTGCATTGCTGTTTATTCTTGATTTCATTGATGGAAAAGCCTTAATCCATCTTTGGTGAGAAGAAGCTATCTTGTCAATGTTACTTTTATATTTGCTTGCGAGCAAGGAGTATTTATTGCGAAGTTTCACTTCCCGTTCGCTCATATCGTCTTTTACTTTTTCATAAATTTGCTTTGTGTCAGATTTAAGCGAGTTTAATTTTTGCTCCGTATCCGACTTTAATTCCATACCGTGAAGAACGCTGTTATTTATCTTCATGCCCAGTGCATCTGAAACTGCATACAAGTCTTTTGATAATTTATCTGCTATATTTAACTGTTTCTTAAATTCTACCATTTCAAATATGGTAAGGATTATATCGATAATGAATAATAAATATAAAACAAGTAATATAACAACACCGATTTGATGAGGGATTATACTCACAAAAGCAGCTATGATAGGATGAATTATACGCACCGCAAAGACGCATACAAAACCCCACACAACAGAAAATTTAAGGCAAATATATCCGCACAAATTGAAAGGAATGTCAGAATAGTCCCACCATTTGTTTTTAAATACCTTATCTAAAACAAATCCTGTTATAAATTCTATTGCAGAAGTCAGCAAAGCTGAAGCAACAAACAAAATAAGCAGATTGTTTTTAAACGGTATAAGAGCAGTTAACACAGCGGCTGCACCAAAACCATATATAGGGCATACAGGTCCACGCAAAAAGCCTCTGTTTGCAAAATCACCTATGGTTAAAGTATGGTAAGCAACCTCCATACACCATCCTAAGAACGAATATATTAATATATAAAAAAGGCAATCGTATAAAGTCACTGCTTTCCCCTCCGTAATACCAATCAACTAAAACTCTTGATTACCCTCGCTCTATGGATTTGTGTTTATATCTGAATGTGTATCCAAATAATCCGAAAGACCGTTAATGGCATTTTCAAGTTCCTGTTGCTTTTCTCCCATAATTGTCCAGTTTCCTTCCGAAGCAGCCTTTTTATAATCGTTGTATACATTTACTGCATCTGAAATAAGCTGATTAATCGGCTCTTCCTGAGGTTCTTCCTGCGAAGAATGATAACCAAATAATCTGTCCAGCGCCTCGTCTACTGTTTGTGTCATAATAACCTTATTGTCATAAGCTACAATAACTCGTTTGACAAGAGGAATAGACGCCTCGCCCGTAGCTGCAATATAAACCGGTTCGACATACAGAAGTGAGTTTTCGATAGGTATTATAATCATGTTTCCCCTAACGACATTGGAACCGTTTTGACTCCATAGAGTTAAACTTGCTGAGATATTATCATCAGCGTCAATACTGCTGTCTATCTGTGCCGGCCCGTTAATATTGTGATTCGATGGCAAATTATAACATATTAACTCACCGTAATGTTCTTGTTCACATCGTATAAGAAGCAAAGATACCATGTTATCCTTACCAACCAATGTGTAGGGAAGCATCATTACCAGTTCTGCTTCGCCGTCATCAGATAATTTCATAAGATTGTAATACGGTATAATTTGACGGCTGTCAGTGGTGTATTTTTCTGTAGCAAAAGACCATACGCCCTTTTTTTGATAAAAATCCGATGTGTTTGTAATATGATACTTCTGCAAAATATCAGCCTGAACCGTAAATAAATATTCAGGATATTTTGTATGAGAAGCAAGACTTTCAGGAAGATCGCCTTTTTCAAATGAATTGGGATATATGTTCTTGTATGCTTTTATTATAGGGTCGGTATCATCTATAATGTAAAGAGAAACATCACCGCTGTATGCATCAACAACTGCTTTAACGGAATTTCTTATATAGTTATATCCATCTGTTTTAGGAGAATATGGATAACAATACGAAGTTGTATAACAATCAACTATCCATTTAAGATTGCCGTCATCATCTATAACAATATACGGGTCATCATCCATTTTTAAAAACGGTGCTACTGTTTCAATTCTTTCAGTAATTTCTCTGTTTATTAACAATCGGCTGTCCGCTGTAATTTCAGAGGAAATAAGCATATTAAAATCCGCTTTCAGTATACTGAAAAGCAATCTGTTACCGGTAGTCATCCTTATACCCGCATCTCCTGAATAGGAATATTCTTCATTGATGTCATCAAGTTCTTTGTTTTTTGTGTTAACGATCACATAATCATCAGTAAGCTCTCCGTAATAAATGCGTGGCTGCTGAACAGAAGGAGCTCCGTCCAAAGATTTTGACGGAATGTCTTTTATAAGATATTCAGGCAGACCTTCCTCCGTTACTGAGTTTATACTGCACATAACCACACCCGATCCGTGGGTGTATTTCATCTTTTCGTTTATATAGTTTTTTGCTGTTTTATCCAGCTTTTCATGGTTCATCTCTCTTGCCGCAACCATTACGGCTCTTTTTTCTCCGTCTATTTCATATGGTACTATATCAGCTTCATGAAAAGAATAATACGGATTGATAACCTGATTTTGATTAAAAACAGTAAGTGTCTGGTCATAGTCGATTATTCTTATATTGTTGATAGTATCCTGATTGTTTTCAATATCTTCAGAAGTGAGATCATACTCTATGTCAAAGTCAATATTATCTATCGCATCAATGTTATAAGCTTTTCGCGTATATTCAATGCTATGTGCAATATAGGGAGATTCAGCAGATAGTTCGTTAGGAGCTACAACAACGCTTTGAACAAAAGAAGCTATCAGTCCTGCCGCAATCCATAGACATGGAAATGCTGCAATCGTAAAAACAGCTCTTTTGTATTTTTTGAAATAGACAAAAGCGGCAATAACTACAACCAGTAAAAACGTCAGATATGGCATAAGTCTGTAGTATACAGTCCATATCTTTACATCTACATATCCTGCTCCTGTAAAATCGCCGTTATTTCTGAACAGCATATCTTCAATGGAAAATTTGTAAGTGGCAATTTTTGAAATAAAAAATATACTGAAATTAATTAAATTGTGCATAAGTACAGCCCTGTTTTCCAAAAGACTTTTTAAATTGTAAAAATCCAATCTTGCATAAAAAATAATATATAAAAGTGCTGTAAGAATGGCAGTAATCAAAAATGTAATTGAAAGTGAATTTGTTACTGCCTTGTAAAAAGGCCTTTGAAAAACATAATAGCCGATGTCGTTATTAAAAATGGGGTCACCAAAACTAAACCACTGACTGTTAAGAAAGGGTAAAACTTTTGGAGAAACCGTATAGCTTATAATGTTTCCTATCACCAATGCGAAGAAAAACGCAATAACTGCCAGAGGCAGTTTTTTCTTAAGCCATGAAAAACTCTCGTCCATAGAGAGGAAAATGTGCCTTATTGTAAAAAGATTAATAAGCATAAGTATAAAAACGCAAAAAAATGATACTGTCTGCGTAGTTATTGAAACGCTGAAATCTGCCCAGAAAGCAGATAAGAAATTTTGCCCTATTTCTCCTACTGTCAGATATTGTACAAACACTTTGCCAAATCCTCGGAGAAGAACAACTATAATGATTAAAAAAAGTAATTTAACAATTCGGCTATATGCTTTGTTCATGGCAATTCTCCTATAAAAGACTTATTGATTAAATAATGCTTTTACAAAATCCTGTGGGTTAAACGGCAGCAAATCGTCTATCTGCTCACCTACTCCCACGAATTTTACGGGAATGTTTTGTTCGTGTTTTATTGCAATGACAATTCCGCCCTTGGCAGTGCCGTCAAGTTTTGTCAGTATAATACCGGTAATATCAGCAACCTCACCGAAAAGCTTGGCCTGGCTCAGTGCATTCTGACCGGTAGTTGCATCAAGCACAAGAAAAGTTTCATGAATTGCGTTCGGTGTTTCACGCTCAATTACATTTTGAATTTTTCTCAGCTCATCCATAAGATTTTTTTTGTTATGAAGTCTGCCTGCCGTGTCGCAGAGTACAACATCTGCTCCGCGAGCTTTGGCAGCACTGAGTGCGTCGTACACAACTGCGGCTGGATCGCTTCCTTCTTGTTGTTTAACAATTTGCACATCGCATCTATCAGCCCATATTGAAAGCTGATCTATCGCTGCAGCTCTGAATGTATCAGCTGCCGCAAGCAAAACTTTTTTGCCTTGCGATTTGTAATAGTTTGCCAATTTGCCTATGGATGTTGTTTTTCCTACACCGTTTACTCCGATTACAGATATAACAAGCATTTTATCATCATCGGCAGCTGCGGAATCTTCGCACATCATTTCGCTTACTATTTGAGCAATTGCTCCGTTAAGCTCTTCACTTTCAGTAAGCCTTTGCTGTTTAACCTTTTCTTTGAGTCTGTTTATAATTTCGGAAGAAGTTTCCACGCCTACATCGGACATAATAAGAACTTCTTCCAGTTCTTCGTACAAATCTTCATCTATTTTTTTGAAATATTTAAAAACCTCTGTTGTTCTTTCTGTTATTACATTTTTTGTTTTAGAAAGTCCGTTTTTAAGTTTATCAAAAAGCGACACTATTTTTCTACCTCCTCAAGGTTAAGTTCAAGTACACTTGATACGCCCTTCTCCTGCATTGTGACACCATACAGCATGTTAGACATTTCCATTGTACCTCGTTTATGTGTTATAAGAATAAATTGCGTTTTGTCACTGAATTTTTTTATGTAGCTTGCATATCTGGTTACATTAACATCGTCAAGAGCTGCATCTATCTCGTCAAGTATACAGAATGGCGTTGGTCTTACTTTAAGAATTGCAAGGAGCAGCGCTATTGCAGTAAGGGCTTTCTCTCCGCCGGACAATAGCTGCATATTCTGAAGCTGCTTGCCTGACGGCTGTACTTCTATTTCAATTCCGCTTTCAAGAACATCTTCCGGGTCAGTCAGTCTGAGCGATGCTCTGCCCCCTTCAAACAACTCACCAAAAACCTTATTAAATTCACTTCCGATTATTTCAAACTGCTCTGAAAAGATTTTTTTAATCACATTCTGCATTTCGGAAATAACTTTTTCCAAGTCTTTTTTTGCCTTTACTAAATCATTACGCTGGCCGTCAAGGAAATTAAACCTCTGACTTATAT
>URVP01000123.1 GCA_900551345.1 uncultured Eubacteriales bacterium | reverse complement strand
GGAATATTGGGGTCGTCTGATGCATAATAAGAACTTTCAAAATGAACACGCCTGTCCTCCAAAACCTTTAAAAGCCTGTTAAGCTGCACCGGAGGCAGCTCTCCGATTTCATCAATAAACAGTATTCCTCCGTGTGCTTTGGTAACGGCTCCGGGTTTTGGCTGAGGTACTCCGGCAGGTCCGTAAGCGCCGGCTCCCTGATATATAGGGTCATGAACCGAACCGATAAGCGGATCTGCTATGCTGCGTTCATCATACTGTACGGTGGTGGCATCTACCTCTACAAATTTTGCCCCGGGTGCAAAAGGTGAAGTTTCGGATTTTTTGGCACACTCAAGAACAGCCCTTGCGGCAGCGGTCTTGCCTACTCCCGGCGGACCGTAGATTAACACATGCTGAGGATTCTCGCCGCACATTACGGCTTTAAGATTGGTTATCCCTTCCGTCTGCCCTACTATCTCCTCCAGCGAATCGGGACGGGCAGTTTCCGTAAGAGGACGATTTAATTTAATCAGTTCCTTTTTCTTTATTTTGTTCAATTCAAATTCCGAATCTTTGCTGATATATGCCTTATTTGATTTTTGTTTTTTCATAATGCTTGAAAAATACAAAGCCATTATTACAGAAACAAACAACTGGGCAATCAGCACTGCGGTAATCAGCATTAACAAAAACCTCCTTTTTTGATATTATCTCATCAACAAGGAAGAATAATTCAGTAAATACAGTAAAAAATATTTATCAAGAGAGATGTTTAATTTATGAATAAAAAACAGAAAATATTTGCACTTATTGGAGTAATAGCTATATCTGTTTCGGTATTCTCATCGGTTTACGAAACGAAATCCGCACTTTCCAAATACGGAAGTGTAAGCGAAGAGGTAAGAGCGATACAGGAAAGACTTAAATATCTTGGTTATGATGTTGGCGAGGTAGACGGTGTGTACGGCAGCAAAACTCAGAAAGCTGTATACAGATACCAGCGTGCCAACGGACTTAAGGCCGACGGCATAGCCGGAAAGCAGACTCTTTCCATGCTGGGTATCAAGTCAAACTCAGCTTCTGTATCAACAAACAATGATATAAACCTGCTTGCACAGATTATTAATGCAGAGGCAAGAGGCGAAACATTTGAGGGACAAGTTGCGGTAGGTGCGGTTGTTCTTAACAGAGTAAGTCACACATCTTTTCCGGGTACAATATCCGGCGTAATCTTTCAGCCCGGCGCATTTACGGCGGTAACAGACGGACAATGGTATGCAGGTATGAGCGATTCGGCATACCGTGCTGCCATACTGGCGTACAATGGATGGGATCCTACAGGCGGTGCCATATACTATTATAACCCTGCCAAAACAACCAACAGCTGGATATATTCCCGCCCTGTTGTTGCAAAAATAGGCAAGCATGTGTTTGCAAAGTAACCGTTAATTTGTACAATATACACCATTGACATTACCGATAAAAAGATGGTATAATTATCAAGAATATACAATATGCGACAGCACATAATTATCAATTTGATTATGTGCTGTTTATATTGTTTTTATAGAGTGTTCTGCTGATATTACAAACAGACGGAAAGGGGTTATACAATGAAAACGGTTATTATCGACTCCGAAACTTTGGGAGAAGGACTTGATTTTTCATGTCTTGAAAAGTTCGGAAGCGTATCTGTATATACCGGTATTCAACCGGAAAAGTTACCCGATGTAATTAAAGATGCAGAGATTATTATAGTAAACAAAATAAAGCTTAATGAATCTAATCTGAAATACGCAAAAAAACTTAAACTCATATGTGAATTTGCAACAGGGTATGACAACATTGATATAGAATACTGCAAAATGGCGGGTATAGCCGTTACAAACGTTAAAGGATATTCAACCTACAGCGTTGCACAGCTTACTGTTACTATGGCGCTGCATCTTGTATCACACATTCCCGAATATACCCGATATGTGCAAAGCGGTGAATATACACGCAGCGGCGTGCAGAATCTGCTCACACCCGTATATCATGAGCTTTACGGCAAAACATGGGGAATAGTCGGTCTCGGAAACATAGGCAAACAGGTTGCAAAGTGTGCGCAGTCATTGGGCTGTAATATACTGGCTTTTAAACGCACACCAACCGACGAATATACATGCACCGACATTGACACCTTATGCAAAAAATCGGACATTATTTCAATACATACCCCTCTCACCGACGAAACAAGAGGGCTTATAAGCAAACAGCGTATCGCACTGATGAAAAATGATGCAATTGTCATAAATGTTGCAAGAGGTGCTGTTGCCGACGAACAAGCTCTGTCTGACGCAATAATGCAAAGCAAACTGGGCGGCATCGGTATTGATGTATACTCAACCGAGCCTTTTCCCTCTGACCACCCGTATGCAAAAATTGCATCTTATGACAATGTATGTCTTACTCCTCATATGGCATGGGGCGCATATGAAGCACGGGTAAGATGCCTGAGCGAAATTGTACAAAACATAGATTCCTTTATGCAAGACGGCTTAAGAAACCGTATAGATATAGATAAATAATTATAAACTATGGAGGCACAAATGACAGAAGCAATTATTACTGAAATAAAAGAAAACAAAATGGGCTCCATGCCCGTATTCAAACTGCTTGTTAACATGGCAGTTCCCATGATGATATCCATGATGGTACAGGCTCTTTACAATGTAGTGGACAGCATATTTGTATCCATGCTCAGCAAACAGGCACTTGAAGCCGTAACTTTTGCATTTCCCATTCAGAACCTTATGATTTCGGTGGGCGTCGGTGTGGGAGTAGGTATAAATGCTACTCTTTCAAAAGCACTTGGTGAGAAAAAATACAAAACAGCCAACGAATCGGCAATGCAGGGACTGCTGCTTAACATATGCGGATACATAATATTTTTAATACTTGGCGTGTTTGCTGCCGAAGTGCTTATTTCCTCTCAGACTTCAAACGCCGAAGTAATCCAGCTGGGTACTGAATATCTGCGTATATGTATGCTGTTCTCTTTCGGTTTGTTTATTCAAATCTCTTTTGAAAGAATACTTCAATCAACCGGCAGAACAATGCTTACAATGATTGTTCAAATTTGCGGTGCTGTTATTAACATTATTTTCGACCCAATACTTATTTTCGGTTTGTTCGGATTTCCCAAGATGGGCATTGCAGGTGCTGCGGCAGCAACAGTAGCCGGTCAGATAATAGCTGCAATTGTAGCTGTAATACTTAATAATGCAAAAAACAAAGAGATACAGCTTACATTAAGGGATATGAAGCCCGACTTAAAAATGATGGGAACCATTCTGTATATAGCTATTCCTTCAATTCTGCTGTCTTCTATCAGCTCCGTTACCACATATGCAATGAATAAAATACTTAACATATACGAAAATGCCGTTGCCGTATTCGGTATATACTTTAAACTTCAAAGCTTTATATTCATGCCTATATTCGGTCTTAACAACGGCATGGTACCGATTATTGCGTATAACTACGGTGCCAGAAATAAGGAAAGAATAACCAAAACCATTAAATATGCATTAATCATTGCTATGTCATTTATGCTTTTGGGACTTGTAATATTTAATTTATTTCCCGAATTGTTGCTTCAAATGTTCAACGCTGATGCATCCATGATGAGTGTAGGCGTTACGGCACTTAAGAGAATTAGTCTTAGCTTTATCTTTGCCGGATTCTGTATTATTTGCATATCAGTATGTCAAGCATTCGGCTTCAGCATATACGGGCTTGTAATTTCCGTTTTAAGACAGCTTGTTATTCTTGTTCCTGCGGCTTATATACTGTCGCTTATTTTTACAACCGATCCCAAGTATATATGGTATGCATTCCCCATAGCGGAAATTATGTCCATTGCAGTAAGTCTTTTCTTCCTGAAAAGAGTATTTAAAAAGGTTGATTTATAGTATTGTAAACGCAAAAGGCTTAAATCATGTTTTCGTGATTTAAGCCTTTTTATTAATTACTCTTTTATTAAGAAAACCACATAAGCTCTAATTGACTGACAAAAACAAATATATTATAATACAATATAATTATAGCATTATGCTTGTACTGAAATTCGATTTTAAAGCGAACGGTCATAACTTATGCGGACATAAAAAATACAGAGAACACGGAGGAGTTTATCCTATGTCCCATCATATAATAGATTTTCATAATTGGGAGCGAAAAGAGTTTTACGAACATTTTACAAATGAGGTTATATGTACTTATTCAACAACGGTAAATCTTGATATAACCAATTTAAAAAGTCATCGGCTTTACCCTTCATTGATATGGCTTTTAACAAAAGCGGTAAATCAAATGCCTGAATTTCGCACGGCTCTAACAGATGAGGGCGTATGCATATACGATGAAATGCATCCGGCATACACCATATTTAACAAAGATAATAAGAACTTTTCGGCTATATGGACCGAGTTTAATTCAGATTACAACATCTTTTTAAGGTCATATGAATTAGATACAGCAAAATATTCATCTTCTATAAAGTATGCACCCAAGCCGGACAGACCTTCAAACCCTTTTGCTATATACATGGTTCCATGGCTTACCTTTACATCTTTTAATATTAATGTTTTTGATGATGGTAAATATCTTCTTCCCATTTTTACTTTGGGAAAATATTTTGAAGAAGGGAAAAAAATAATGATTCCTCTTGCAATTCAAGTTCATCACGCTGTATGTGACGGATACCACATCGGAACATTTATAAATACTTTGCAAACACTTATAGAGAGTTTCAATCCATAAATAATTTAAAGCTTTATCGCAGCATTAAAAATCCTTAACCGTGATTTATGACCACAGTTAAGGATTTACTGATTTATATTTATTTTTTATACAGTTATCAATGTTTTTGGTGCCTTTTTTATTGCTGATTTAATATCATTTGAAATAAAACAGTCTAATTATAGTCCATATTTAATATTTTTTCGGCACACATCATTCCGTCTGCTGCCGCTGAAATAATTCCTCCGGCATATCCGGCTCCTTCTCCGCAGGGGTATAAACCTTGTATATTAACCGCCTGCAAATCTTCACCGCGAATTATTCTTACAGGTGAAGAAGAGCGTGTTTCAGGTCCTGTAAGCAGTGCATCG
>URVP01000122.1 GCA_900551345.1 uncultured Eubacteriales bacterium | reverse complement strand
TTTCCATATCGTATTCCGTTCTCTGCTTTATCCTCTGGGCTTCCAGCAGTTTATGCTCCGATTCAAACAAAGCTACCTGCTGCTCCATCTCCGCTCTTATTCCTTTAAGAGCGGCTTCCATCTTTTCTTTAGTGGTAACAAAGTGAGAATTGGGAAGTATTGCCACATGAGAACGAGTGCCGATTATCTCACCGGTAAGCACATTAATTTCGGTTATGCGGTCTACCTCATCTCCGAAAAATTCTATACGGATTGCATTTTCGGACTGGTTTGAAGGGAACACCTCAAGAACATCGCCCCTCACCCGGAATTTACCTCGTACAAAGTTAATATCGTTTCTTTCATATTGAATTTCCACAAGTTTTTTTATTGCATCGTCACGGTCGTATGTCATACCGGGACGAAGAGAAAGCACCATTGTATTGTAGTCAATGGGGTCGCCCAAACCGTATATGCAAGATACACTGGCAACTATAATTACATCCCGTCTTTCAAACAGAGAAGCAGTTGCACTGTGACGGAGTTTATCAATCTCGTCATTTATTGAAGAATCTTTTTCTATAAATGTATCGGTGGACGGAATGTATGCTTCGGGCTGATAATAGTCATAATACGACACAAAATATTCAACGGCATTATTCGGAAAAAACTCTTTAAACTCACTGCAAAGCTGTGCCGCAAGTGTTTTATTGTGAGCCAGCACCAGGGTAGGTTTTTGCACCTTTTCGATAACATTGGCAATGGTAAATGTTTTACCCGAACCCGTAACGCCCAAAAGGGTCTGAAACCGCTTGTTATTTATAACGCCCTGCGCCAGTTTTTCGATAGCCTGAGGCTGGTCGCCCGTAGGTTTATAATCTGAAACTATTTTAAAGGGCATATCATCATCGTCCTTCCGTTTTATTGCAAAATAAAACATAATATAACATAGTATATCACATTTGCCCCTAATATGCAAAGCCTTTATCTTGCTAATATATACAGATTTTTCACATAAATACGCCCATAAAGATTATAATAATAACATAACAAAACATGAAGGGGAGAAAAAGATATGACTGTTGCGGTATGTAAGGGAATGGGCGGCATTGCCCAGGCGCTCAGGCAGAGAGGCTATACGGTAGTAACATACGGGGAGTATCCTTATCCCATTGACGCCATGGTATACATGGGAGAAGGGCTTGATAAAATATCCTTTACTCCGCAGAATCTGTCAGGAGACTCACCCGGAGTTTTTATGGTAAATGCAACAAATAAATCGATTGAAGAGATAGATTTTACATTAAAACATAGACTTTACAGTTCGCTTTTTTAGTGCTATAATATCTTTTGCAGACAAAATAAAACAATACCAAAGATGAGGTGATATGTAATGAACAGAATATATGTCGATAATGCGGCAACCACGCCTGTGAGGAAAGAAGTTCTCGACAAAATGCTGCCGTATTTTACAGAGTTTTACGGAAATCCGTCATCGGTATACGCCGAAGGACAAGCTGCTAAAAAAGCGGTTGAAGACGCCCGTGAAACCATTGCAAATATTCTTAACTGTCAGCCTAAAGAGATATTCTTTACCGGCTGCGGAACCGAATCGGACAACTGGGCGATAATCGGCGCTGCATATGCCAATAAAAGCAAAGGTAACCATATTATCACTTCTGCAATAGAGCATCATGCCGTTCTTCACGCATGCGATTATCTTGAAAAAAGAGGTTTTGAAATTACAAAACTGCCCGTAGACGAATTCGGTATAGTAAACCCCGACGATCTTAAGAAGGCGATTAAAGACACCACCACGCTGGTGACAATAATGACCGCCAACAACGAGATAGGCACCATTCAGCCCATAAAAGAGCTGTGTGCAATTGCCAAGGAAAAAGGAGTGCTGTTCCATACAGATGCGGTTCAGGCGGCAGGACATATGAAGCTTGACCTTAAGGATTTGAATGTGGACATGCTTTCAATATCAGGACATAAATTCAACGCTCCCAAAGGCGTGGGCGTTTTATATATAAAAACAGGTACCCGTGTACATAACTATATACACGGCGGCGGACAGGAAAGAAACAGAAGAGCCGGAACGGAAAATGTAGCAGGCATCGTGGGTATGGCGGAAGCTCTGCGGCTGGCTGACCTTGAGCTTGAGGACAAGCAGGAAAAGCTTACAAAGCTGAGAGATTACTTTATTGATACCATATATGAAAAAATCCCATACTGCCGTCTTAACGGGCATAGAACCAAACGCCTGGCTGGCAACATTAATATTTCATTTAAATACATCGAAGGAGAATCCCTCCTTCTTATGCTTGATATGAAAGGCATATCGGCGTCCAGCGGTTCTGCATGCACCAGCGGTTCTCTTGACCCGTCACATGTACTGCTGGCAATCGGACTGCCTCACGAAATCGCTCACGGTTCGCTGAGAATTTCCATTGACTCACAGAACACCAAAGAAGAACTGGACTATATTATAGACAGTCTTGTTACAATAGTACAGCGGCTTCGTGACATGTCGCCGCTTTATGAAGAAGTTTTAAAAGGAGGAAAATAACATGTACAGCGAAAAGGTTATGGACCACTTCTCAAATCCGAGAAATGTGGGAGAAATAGAAGACGCAAATGCAATAGGTCAGGTAGGCAATGCAAAATGCGGAGATATAATGAAAATTTACATGAAGATTGAAAACGATGTTATCGTTGACATCAAATTCAAGACTTTCGGCTGCGGCGCTGCCGTTGCAACAAGCAGTATGGCAACCGAGCTTGTAAAGGGAAAAACCATTCAGGAGGCGCTTGAAACAACCAACAAGGCTGTTGTTGAAGCACTTGACGGACTTCCCCCCGTTAAAATGCACTGCTCAGTTCTTGCAGAAGAAGCTATCCATGCGGCTATAGCTGATTATTACAAGAGACAGGGTATAGACCCCACCACTGTTATGGGTTGTGACTTTAACTGTGAAGAGTGCCATAAGCACCACGAAAACGAGAAGTAAAACATAGATTTTTTTGCGGCAGCGTGTCAATTCCGCTGCCGTTTTTTATTAAACGGCATATAAACCATCTGACAATTTTATTCGGAGGAAAGAAAAAGTGAATCAGGATTTACTAAGCAGACTTAACGACAAGCAAAGGGAGGCGGTAACCACTACCGAAGGTCCTGTACTTATACTTGCAGGTGCCGGTTCGGGAAAAACTACCGTACTTGTAAACCGCATTGCATACATAATAGATAATGCTCTGGCACGCCCGTACGAAATACTTGCAATAACTTTTACAAACAAGGCGGCAAATGAGCTGAAGGGAAGAATTGAATCCCTGCTCGGTCCGGAAGGAGAAGGCGTGTGGGCAAGCACATTTCATTCTGCATGCATAAAAATTTTGCGGCGTTTTATTGATTACACAGGTTACGATAAGGCATTTAACATATTTGACCGTTCTGACCAAACAGCAGTGGTAAAAGACTGCTTAAAGGAGTTAAACTTTGACAAAGAACAGTTTCCGCCCAAAAGCGTTATTAACGAAATAAGCCGGGCAAAAGATTTGCTCATATCTCCCCAAGAGATGGAGAGGCGTTATCCGTCGGATTACCGCATGAGCAAAATTGCAAAGATTTATCATCTGTATCAAAAGAAGCTTAAAGAATGTAACGCCATGGATTTTGACGACATTATCGTTGTTACGGTAAATCTTTTGAAAAATAACCCTGATGTGCTTGAATATTATCAGACAAAATTTAAATATATCTGCGTGGACGAGTATCAGGACACAAACCACGCCCAGTACAAGCTGATAAGTCTGCTTGCAGACGGACATAAAAACATATGCGTAGTGGGAGACGACGACCAGAGCATATACAAATTCCGAGGAGCAGACATAGGCAACATTTTAAGCTTTGAACAAAATTATAAAAATGCAAAGGTAATCAAGTTAGAGCAAAATTACCGTTCTACTCAAAACATTCTTGACAGTGCCAACAGCGTAATAAGAAACAATACGGGCAGAACGGGAAAAAGGCTGTGGACGCAGAGCGGAAGCGGTGATAGGATAACGCTTTTTGAAGCACCCAACGAATACGAAGAAGGGCAGTATATAGCAGGCAAAATCGCCCAATTACACAGAGAAGAGGATTTGCCGTACAGCAGTTTTGCCCTTTTGTACAGAACAAATGCCCAGTCCCGCGTGCTTGAAGAAATGCTTATAAGAAATTCGGTGCCGTACAAAATCCTTGCAGGTACCAGATTCTATGACCGCAAAGAAATTAAAGATATTATTGCTTACCTCAGATGCATATTTAACCCCAACGACAACATAAGCCTTAAAAGGATTATAAACGAGCCTAAAAGGGGAATAGGCAAGGCAACGGTGGATCTGGTCTCTGACATAGCGGAGCGGGAAAATACAAGCATGTACAGCATAATGTGCAACATGGAGGATTATGAACAGCTCAAAAAAGCCGAAGGGAAACTTACTCCTTTTCTTAACCTCATTCTTGACCTCAATATGCTTATGGCAGATATGAAAATAACCGATTTTATAAATACCGTCATAGAAAAGAGCGGATACCTTGCAATGCTCGATTCTGAAGGCAGAGTTGAGAAGCAGGCACGGCTTGAAAACCTTAACGAGCTTATCAATGTGGCGGCAGAGTATGAGAAAAGCACGGAAGAGCCCGATATGGCAGGCTTTCTGGAAAGCGTTGCTTTGTATTCGGACATTGATGATTATGACGAGGAGTCGGACAATGTACTTCTTATGACCATGCACAGTGCCAAGGGGCTGGAGTTCCCCGTTGTGTTTCTCCCCGGTTTGGAGGACGGACTTTTCCCCAACATGGCGGCAATAGACAACTACGACGAACTTGAAGAGGAGCGGCGTCTGTGCTATGTGGGAATAACCCGTGCAAAGCAGCGGCTGTTTATTACCTATGCACAGTGCAGAACCCAATACGGAAAGTCCATGGTATCCAAGCCGTCAAGATTTGTCAAGGAAATTCCCGAAGAACTTATTTTTAACGACACGCCCAAACCAAAACGGATTGATATTTCCTCATCAGAGTCCTCCCCCTCCTTTGCACCGGTTAACTTGGGATTTAAAATTTCGGTGGATTCAATTAAAAAGAGCGGCGAACTGTACGAGAAAGGCGACAGGGTAAAAC
>URVP01000121.1 GCA_900551345.1 uncultured Eubacteriales bacterium | reverse complement strand
CTTTGACATGCAGCCATAAGTTTTTCAAATGCAAGATTTGCTCTGCGGCGTCCTTCCGACACCTTGGTAAGTTTTACTATTCTGCCTCGCTTAGTATATTCACCGATTGCAAGATCGTATTCATCACCGCTGTACGGTGCAGATGTGGAATATTGCAATTTGTTATACACTGTTTGGGCAAAACTGTCACAAACTATATCTTCACCGTGATTGATAAATACATTAACGGGTGCTTTCCCCATTGAACTCAGCCAATCTAAAAGCATATCCCGGTCTGCATGGCCGCTTATTCCCACAATTGACTCTATCCTTGCTTTGACTTGAATCTGCTCGCCGAACAGATTTACCGCTTTTGCTCCGTTTACAAGCTTTCGCCCTAACGTTCCTTCAGCTTGATAACCTACGAAAAGAATGGTATTGTTTTCTTTCCACAAATTATGCTTTAAATGATGTCTTATCCGTCCGGCTTCACACATTCCCGATGCGGAAATAATAACTTTAGGTATTAAATCAAAATTAATTGCTACTGAATCTTCTTTTGTAATGCTTAGTCTCAGTCCCGGAAATTCTATAGGATTAATTCCCTGCTTTAAAAGTTCCAAGGTTTCGTCGTCATAATAATCATATAGCTTTTCTTGGTATATTTTTGTAGCTTCCACTGCCAATGGTGAATCTACATAAACAAGAAAGTTTTCATACCCTTTAATCAAATGCTGTTCTTTAATTTTTCTGAACAGATATAAAAGCTCCTGTGTTCTGCCTATGGCAAAGGAGGGGATTACAAGGTTGCCGCCTTTGCTGAATGTTTCGTTCATTATCTTTGTAAGCTGTGCTGCATAGTCGGGCCGTTCCCCGTGCAGCCTGTCACCGTAAGTTGATTCTATTACAACATAATCTGCATAAGGCGGTTTTTGGGGATTTCGTATAAGGGGTCTGTCTATGTTTCCCAAATCACCTGAAAACAGAACGGTTCTTGTTTCGTCACTTTCTCTAATTGTTATATATATACTTGCCGATCCCAGCAAGTGCCCTGCGTCTATAAAGTTTATGGTTATTCCTTCAAATATTTCTGTGGGTTTATTATAACTTAATCCTTTAAACAGTTTTAGCGATTCCACCGCATCTGCAACGGTGTATACCGGTTCGTACTTATCGTATCCCGCACGGTCTGCCTTCCTGTTCTGCCATTCGGCTTCTTGTTCTTGAATGTGGGCAGAGTCTCGGAGCATAATATCACAAAGTTTGTGTGTTGCTTCTGTGGTATATATCGGTCCCGTATACCCGTTTGCTGCCATTGCAGGTATCATCCCTGAATGGTCAATGTGTGCATGAGTTAAGAGCATTGCGTCTATTTCAGCCGGATTGACGGGTATGGCACAGTTTTCATATGTATCTCCGCCCTGTTCCATTCCGCAGTCAATAAGTATGTGTTTGCCGCATGCTTCCAAAAGTGTACACGATCCGGTTACTTCATGTACAGCACCGATAAATGTTAATTTCACTGTAAACACCTCCGTTTATTTAGTTCTGTTTATATTATACTGTAAATGGGGTTGTTTTTCAATCATTTTATTTTAGCCGAAGGTATGTAGAAAATAAGCGATTACAAATGTATATGTGAGTTAATATACGGTTTTGGATCCATATATGAAATAAAATATTTAATGCATATTAAATTATATGTTAGTATGATTTAATATGCATTTAAAATTCACACTTTATTTTCGTGCAGCATATTCTATTGTATAAAAGATTAATAAACAATGGGGTGTATATATCGTGAAAAAGATTGAATCATTTTGCAGGCGTTTTAAATATTTCTGTATGCACTGTCCGCCTCCAAAGGATCCTTGTTGTTCGTGCTGCTGTCCGGGAGAACCCGGCCCGCAAGGTCCGCAGGGAGAACCCGGTCCGCAAGGTCCGCAGGGAGAACCGGGTGAACCTACAGAGAATATCTTTGCCTCATTTTTAATTTTTGAAGTAAGATTTGAAAACGGAAGCCCTATTCCATTGATTACAGGTACAGAGGATGTAACCGGAAATATTACGCTGGAGAATAACAGTCAAATTATTTTAGAGCCGGGGTATTACTATATATCCTACAGCGTGTCAGCGGTGCTGGATAATGCGGGATATATGCAGGTTACACCTTTTTACAGCGATACTCCTCACCTGGAATACGGAGTGTATTTTAAAACCGGAACAGACTCTTCCAGTGCGTGCGGGTCTAATTCATTTATAATATATATCCCGTCACAAACGAGCTTTACCTTAAATTATAACAGCGATGTATCAAACCGTTCGGGTACAGCCAATATTGCAGTGCTTAAACTCAGCCGTGATGCTTGATCTGTGCTGAGCAGGTTGATTTGCAAAACAGCAAGCGTATATATTTGGAAAGTAAAATAAAAAAGGAGCGTAATCTGTAATGATTTCGCTCCATTTTTGTGCTTGTTTGGTATGCCGGATTTGAATCCAGGCAATACATAAAATTATTCTATTTGATTTCTTGCTCCAACTCCATAAACTCAGCAGTGTTGAAAAAATCACACAATGAAATTCCCATTCCGTCACACAGCATTTTTATCGTAACTATCCCCGGATTTTTGCTCTTTCCGTATAATATATTTTTTATAGTTGATGGCGCAACCCCTGATTCAACTGCAAGCTTATGAATTGTTAATCTTTTTTCATCGCACAAAGATAAAATTCTGTTTTTTACGAGCATATATGTGTTCATATTGTTTCACCTCAAAATAATTTTAGTCTATTTATTTTGACAATATGGGCTATATATGATACAATTTAGACTATAAAAAGACTGAAATTTTATTTTGGGTGGTAGAATTACGATGGATAAAATATGTTGTTTTGCAGGACATAAAAGTATTTATAATTATGATAAATTGTACAAGGAGGTGTATAACAAATGTAAAGAACTGATAACGCAGCAGGGCGTTAATTGTTTTTGGGTGGGGAATTACGGCAGTTTTGACAGCTTGGCGGCAAGGGTTGTAAGTGATCTGAAAGGAACATACGCCAATATAAAACTGGAGTTGATTTTACCTTATATAACAAAGGAAATTAACGAATACAAGGAATTGTACTACAAAAGTTATGACAGGCTGCTTATTGCCGATATGCCTTTGAATACTCCGATGAAATTCAGAATAATAAAATGCAATCAATATATGGCAGACAATTCGGATTTTATGATAGCTTATGTAAGACATTCGTATGGCGGAGCGGCAAAAACACTGGAATATGCAAAAAAGAAAAATAACATCACAATCTTTAATTTTGGTGAGGAGTAGTAAGAAAATAATTTGACAAAATATGATTGACCGCATAATTTGAAACATGATACAAAGCAAAGTAAAAAGCTTGCAGGATAAATCCCACAAGCTATAAAGTTAAAAGGGCTTGCTCCACGCTTTACGGTGAAAGAAGCTAATAGTAATGTAGCGTATGTGTAAAATCATATTTTTCACATACGCTGTTTTTTGTATAAAAAGAGTAAAAGGCACTCATAAAACGGTATGCTGTCTGCCGATGGAAAGATAACTATTCAATAGGCACAGCCAATCTTGTTAAATAATTATTTTTATCAATATCTATGCCTGTATATGGGGCAACAATAGCAATCGCACGCACATAGCCTGTGGGTTTAATGCCAAGCTCGCGGATTTTTTCGCCAAATTCATTATATACATTCTCGGCGTTATCGTAATTCCCGTAACACAAGCACGAAAACGCATTGCAACTCGGATATATAACTGCATCTTTCGGAGCAAATTCCGGCTCCAGAGGAACACAGCAAACAAAATCACACTTCATGTTTGTAAATTTGTTATCAATGAAATCCGTGCGTTTATTTATAACAAATAAAGACCCTGCCGGAAGTGGTTTGTATCCTTTTTCGATAACTTCTTGAAAAAGATTATACATATTCCGATATCTATCGCCCGGGTTAGTGCCGCAATATTCCCTTTCATAACATACATATTCAGGTATGGTTACAAATTCAAAGGTTATTTTTTCTCTGTTTTCAGTGCGAAGTTTCATTTCCTCATAAGTATTTTTTGCGAGAAGATATCGATCCTCGATATTTTTTAAAAGCTTTGCAGACCTTCCGTTAGAGCTGTAATACAGCAATGCATCATCATAGCTCATTCCCATATTTAGAAAATTCTTGATTTGCAAAATTCTGGATACATTGTGATTGTCATAATATCGGTAGCCTGTTACTTGGTCCACATAAACAGGGGTGAGAAGCCCCTTTGCTTCCAAACGAAGAATGGTAGCTCTTGAAATACCGCAGCTCTTAACTACCTGACTGATTGTGAATAAATTTTCCATAAAAATCTCCTCAAAGCATTGACTTGTCCACCTATGGACACGATATAATTATAGCGTGTAATAGAGAGAAAGTCAATATACGCGGAGGTTCTTTGATATGAAAAAAAGACTATTTGTACTAATTACAATGATTAGTGTGATTGTTTCGCTGATGTCTATATTTAATATGGCAGCATTATCAGCGACACTTACTTCGCCGGAAATATGGGGCGGCAGTCAAACAACCGGCAATTTAATTCCTGCCATGAATGAGGGTGACACACTCACTGCTGTTGGTTGGGAAAATATAGGTGATCAGATCAGCCCTACAGCATATAAGACCAGCGATGGTGATTATACCAATAAAGTGGTTATACGGGCAAGAAATGAAAACCATGATATAGGTAACAAGGATTACACAGGCGGCGTATTTTGGCGTCTTAATTTTTCCTCTGAGGATCAGGTGAGAATTAACAAAGGCGATCTAAAGTTAAGTGCAGGTGCAAGGTATTGGATACAGGCCTCGTCAAGCGGTTATTTGTCTTTGAGATTGGAATTTTTCGACGGACAGGACAAATTACTGGACGATTCTCATAAAAACACATATCGCAATTATTGGGTTGCCCAGCACGACACATGGTTAGATCTAAATGATATAGCAATACCGACTAATACCGCATATGTAAAGATATGGTTTTCAAATTGGGGCTCGCTGTCAGGCAGACCGTTTATCGGGGATATTATTGCAACATTGACAGATACGGCTTGTCCGGCTGTAAGCGGCGAACCTTCTCTTTACTCCGTAAACGGAAGTGCGGATATGCCATCTTTTGCAGTGCCGGGGGATACTGT
>URVP01000120.1 GCA_900551345.1 uncultured Eubacteriales bacterium | reverse complement strand
CCCCACCAGCGACCGAGAGCCGTAAACTCAACCGGACAGTTGCCGGAAAGGAGCTGTTTCCACAAATACTGTTTACAGATTTCCTCAAAAACCTTGCCCATATAGTCCGAAAGCTGTGGCTCGATACGCTTATATGCCAAATCTGCGGCGCCGCGGGCGATGATTGAATTATTTTCAAACACGAACCGATACCAAAAGCGGAACATATTATCTTCAATCGAATAAACCGACTTTCGAGAAGCTTTTTCGCCATATGGTGTTTCTTTCTGCACAATTCCCAAGTTAATCAGATTTTTGAGATACATTGCGCAAACATTGGTATCTTCGCCGACCTTGCCCGAAATTTCCGACATTCTCGACGCTCCTGTTGCAATAGCGGCAATTATCGCCGTATAGATTGCCGGTTCTCTGACTTCCTGTTTCAAGAGGTTTATCGGCTCTTCATACAAGAATGAAACGGGGTTCAAAAATGTATCTTTGATATTATCCTCAACGCTCAATGCGTCATTAATCTGCAATAGATATTGCGGAGTACCGCCGACAACCCCATAGATAAGTGCTTTATCTTCGGCAGTGAAATTTTTGAAGTAGCGGCAGGTTTCCTCAAAGTCGAATGGCAAAAGTTTTATTTGCGCCGTTCTTCTGCCATAAAGAGGTGCTTTATAGGCAAGAACGTGATCCTCCATATACGACATTGACGAACCGCAGAGAATAAGCATCAGCTTTGATTTATCCTTATATTTATCAATCAAAAGCTGGAGGGTAGAAGCAAGGCTCTTTGACGAGCGTGCAACATACGGGTATTCGTCTATTGCAAGAATGATGCGTTCTTTTTCGGCAAGTCGGAACACATATTCGAGCGCCGATTGGAACGACGAGAATATGCTGTCAATCTCCGTACCGCTGACATACTCCATAATGCTCTTTGAAAAATTTTCGAGATTCTGCTTTGCATTGCTCTCGACACCCATAAAATAAATAGCATTTTGATCATCAATAAATTTGTTGATAAGTGCGGTTTTACCCACACGGCGTCTGCCATAGATAACCGCAAATTCAAATTTATCCGATTTGTATAATCTTTCAAGAGCTGAAAGCTCTCGCCCTCTGCCTATAAACATAATTCAACCTCCAATTCGAATTGATATTATTATACCACAGATTTCGCAAATAGTCAAGTATATTTGAGTAATTTATAATTTAATAAGTGTGTTTTATTTATAGCTCCGAACGCATCTCCAAACATCATTCATTAAATTCACAGCACTATCAATTCTATCATCTGAAATATGTCTTTCAGCGTTTGCAGTATGGGCGATCTGATTGATATTGTTGCCGATGTGGTTCAGCTCATTATAAATCTTTAAAAGCTCATCCGTCTTGAGTGGGTGAATCTCACACTCCAATATAAGCTTTGTAATAACCGCCGTCATTGTCAAACCGGAATTTTTTGATAGCCTTTCAAGCTTTTTTCGCACCGCATCGGAAACATAAAAATTCAGTTTATTTGTATTTGCTCTCATTGTTTTTCCCTCCTTTCAAAACAGGGGTTTTAGGGGCGAAGCCACAAACAAGCGGGCTTTTGGGAGTACAAATGCCGTGCTTGCTAATACATTTGCGTACCCAAACGCTATGCTTGCCACATATAAGACGGCTTCCCGCATATAAGACGGCTTCGCCCATAAAATCAACCGCAGCCGTATAAATCGTGATTTACTTCCGCTGTGTAGAAGCTTGATATTGTCTGCGGTGCGTTGTAAATGCAGGTCAGCATATAGGCCTTAATGTTCTTGATTTTGGTTGTATTTTTCTTAATGCAGTCAAGCACATATTCGATATGCTCACTGTTTATTTTTAATAACTGCGACTTTACAACCTCTCTTGCAAAATCATTTCCGCCAATGCGCACCGTTTGGGAATTACCGCATATAGCCTCCGCCATAACACTTACAAGCTCATCAAGCATATTGCCGCTGTACCTCTCGCAAAGAATGTCATAATCAATATTTTCTTTTATCCGATTCGTCATCGCATCTATCTCGTTTGCTGTGATTGATAGATTGATGTTGTTAAAAGAATTATTAATATTTTTATTTATATATTGATTGGGTGCACGCTGTTCACTACGTGGTGCAGATATTTCACTACCCGGTAGTGAAGGCTGTTCATCAGGTGGTGAATTATATTCATTACCCTGTGGTGCAGGCATTTCACCGGGCAGAGAAAAATCAGACCTTCCGATAAGCACTTCATAGTCGTTAGCCGTATGATCACCCTTGCTGCTTCTTCGTTCAGTCTTTTTTATGCAGCCAAACATCACAAGCTCGCTTATAATATCAATAACCTTTCGCCTGCTGATTCCGCTGTCATCAGCAATCGTCTGATAAGACGGAAAAGCAATATTACTGCTGTTTGAATAACTGCAAATTACGCTGAGAACCACCTTGTGCAGCGGCTTTAATGTATGGCTCCTCAAAATATTATTCGGCATTTGTGTAAATCCCGTATCGTATGTAATTTTCATTCTCGCTCAACTCCTTCCGGGTAAACATATTCGGCAAGCACAAGTTCCTCTGCATAATGCCTTGCAAAATTCATACGCCGAACCCATTCCATTTGATCGGTGCAAGTCGAATCAATGCTTTTTCTGAATTTGCTTATGATGTCGTCATACATTTGCTGTGCACTGTTGTCAATTTCCTGAATGTAATCCATCAACTTGCCGCTGAGCTTCAAACTTGTATAAAAACAACTGCGGTGAGCTTTTATGTACCTTAAACGCATCATTCCGAATCTGCCGATATTGTACTCTTTGTTTGGCACGGTCAAGTCGGGTAAATAATAATCTCCGTATTTTGTATAACTAATTTTCATTGTCAATCATCCTTTCAAATTCTTGTAATTCTGCCTTAAGTTTCTTTGATTTTACGTGCATATTGTAAAATTTACTGCTGCTCATAAATTCAAGCAGTGATGACTTTGGAATTTTGTTTGATCTGCCTGTCAAAAAGGCTTTTATCAAGCCTCTGTCAATCCATCCCTGAACCGAGGTTTTGCAATAACCCGTAATCGCTTTTATTTCAAGCACGGTTAAAATATCAGGAGAATCTTCTAACCATTGCTCACAAAATTTGCACCATTTTTTGTCCATAACTCTGCCTTTCTCTTAACTTGTTTTAACTCCTTTTATCTGCCTTTTTGTTTTGCCCTTGTTTTGCCCAAAATGAAATTTTTCTGCAAAAACCAAGACTTTGAAAGCTGCAAGTTTTTATGCCGAAAGCAAAAGAAAAGGAGCTGAAAACCCCGAATATATCAAGGTTTTCAGCTCCTTTTGAAGTTTCTTATCAGTATTTATTTTTCCTTTTGAGAATGTATTTATACAACACTCGAAATCAGTTTGTCGGTAACTCCGGCACGTGGGTTCGAATCCCACCCCGTCCGCCAATTACAAGGTTTTTGTTGCGAGCAAAAACCTTGTTTTTTTATGAGTTCCCTCAAAAAGTTCCCTCATTAACAGTCCGCAAGGCTTACGGCACCTGACAAAGCGGTTAATGACGATACCTTTGATGTTGCATCAAGATGAGAATATGTATTTGCCGTTGTTGAAAAATCGCTGTGTCCGAGCCATACTTGAATATCTTTCAGAGTTATTCCGTCGTGCTTGCCTTTGTTCAATAGAAGCGACGCACAAGTATGTCTTAAATCGTGAAAACGAATCACACGCATATTATTCTTCTCTAAAAGCCGTTTCCACGCCGGTGTAATATAATCGGGTAATATCAACCCTCCAAGCTCATCTACCATTACATAATCAAGCCATTTTTTATCGTATGACCGCTTAAATTTCTTTTGGTACTGTCCTTGCTGCTTTCTGATTTCAATCAGCCTGTCTTTTAAGTCCTCATTAAGCGGCAAAGCTCTAAGACTTGATTTTGTTTTTGCCCTGTCTTTTGCAACAATAGTCTTTTTGCCGTCAATATTCGGCGTAGTAACCGTGTGATTAACATAGAAAACATTGTTGTCAAAGTCTATTGCAGACCAGCGAAGTCCCACGATTTCACTTCTGCGAAGTCCGTAAAAGCCGCCGAAGATTACGGGTAATTCCAATTTTGTGTTCTTTGTCAGTCTTATTGCCTCGCTCAATTCGTTGCTGTTATAAAACTTTCCGACAAATTGATTTTTCTCCGGCTTGTCAACTTCTTCAATAGGATTTTCTTTAATATATCCCATTTTCCTCGCATAGCACAACGCAAGTCTTATAATTGCGTGATAATGAATTACCGTATTTGCCGTTACACGCTCAAGCTGAACATCATAAAAATCTTGAATATCCTCTGCGGTAAGTTCGCCGAGTGTTATTCCTTTTTCCTCGAAATAAGGAGCTATCGGATTATTTATGTTTCCAACATAAGCTGAATAAGTTGTCGCTTCGATTTTCTTTTTCCTTTTGAGCGTTAAAGGCACATATTTTTTCAGATAATCCGAAAACAATAAAAACTGCACTTGGTCTTTAGGAAAATCATCTAAACTCATATCCTCTGCCGCTTTGGTTGAAATAACGCTTTTAACATTTACTACGGCGGCATCTCCTGTGTTCTCAATCTGTATTTTTTGATTTACACAAAGATTAACCTTCTCGCCTTTGCTTATCGGTATTTCAAACTCACATAAAACCTGTTTGAGAATTGCCTCTGCTTTTTTCTTATTGCCACGCACGGGGAGTTTTGTCGGAAACCACTTCTGCTTCCTTTCCTCGTTTTCTCCATAATAGTTTATGACTGCATAGTACAGTCCTTTCTTCTCTCGTATAGTTCCTGTTACATTTTTGCTCAATTTTTAGACCTCCTTTGTTTTTTGAGAGAAAAAACAAACACCTATCATTGACATTACTATTATATCAACAATAGGTACCAAACGCAAAAAATCACGATGTTGTTTTATTTTTTCTCATCAAGAAATCAACTACACTGATTTTTGTTATACAATATTCTCGACCGACTTTTATACTTTCGATTTTGTTTTCACGAAGCAATTTATATCCTGTTTTTGTACTTATACCGCCGAGAACTTCGCACATATCTTTAATTTTCAGCACATCGGGATATTTTTTCAGCATATTCATATATTCCTTGCGTTTTACTGTTTCGGGCAGCATAGCGATAACCTCCTTCATAAAATCATTTCTTTAATATCACAAATTAAAGCACTTATAAAATG
>URVP01000119.1 GCA_900551345.1 uncultured Eubacteriales bacterium | reverse complement strand
CATACTTAACTGCATACTTGATTATCTTTTTATATTTGTTTTTCATTTAGGTGTATGGGGAGCAGCAGTTGCAACAGGTATTTCTCAGATGATTGTGGTAGCTGTATACCTTTGCCATTTTATATGGGGCAAAGGCACATTTCGTCTTAAGCCTTTTAAACCGGACATGAAAATGCTGGGACGGATTACTCTTATAGGCATACCCGAAGGCATAACGGAACTTTGTACAGGCGTGACGGTGTTTATGTTTAATCACATAATAATTGCTTTTCTGGGAGAGGACCATATAATTTATTACACCGTTTCAGCATATGTAAACACACTTGTTATAATGACGATGGTAGCAATATCACAAGGTTTACAGCCTCTTGTCAGCTTTTATTTGGGAAGGAAAGAAATGGATATATGCAAAAAACTTTTAAGATACGGTTTTATTGTATCATCCGTAATTGCCGTCACAGCTTTTGCAGGACTTAACCTGCTTGCAAAACAGGTGGTTGCAGCTTTTATTGCGGATACAAACTCTGAAGTGTTCAGTACTTCAGTTGCAGTGTTCAGAAAATTCAGCATTTCTTTTTTATTTATAGGTATAAATGTGGTAACAGCCGGCTTCTTAACTGCAATGGGACAACCCAAAGGAGCCTTTATAATATCCGTAGGCAGAGGTCTTATTCTGCCGGTAACGGCACTTATTCTTCTTGCCTATGCCACGGGAGGCAGCGGAATATGGTGGGCACAGCTGTTCTCAGAAGTTGTATGTGTTGTACTCTCCGTTATTCTTTTAAAAAAGGAGCGCCGTAATTTCGGGAAACTTAAACTCGGTAGTATCAGTCCGAAATAAAATAATCGCACCCCGAAGTGTATCTTTTTTGGGGTGCGTTATTCGCTTGGATTATTTAATTTTATACTGTTTAAAATGCTGTTTTATCTTATTAAAAGACTCATCACTTAAATCATGTTCGATTTTACAGCTGTCCTCATATGCGGTTTTCTCATCAACGCCAAGAGCTATAAGCATTTGGGCTATCAGCTGATGTCGTTCATACACACGCTCGGCTATTTCAAGACCTTTTTGAGTAAGTGTAATGTAAGAGTTCTCATCAACATGTATATAACCTTCTTCACGGAAATGCTTCATTGCAACCGATACGCTGGGTTTTGTAAAATTAAGTTCATTTGCAATATCAATACTGCGGACAGTTCCCTTTTGTTTTTGTATCATCAAAATTGCTTCCAAATAGTTTTCAGCAGATTCTTTAATTATCATATCATTACCTCATATATTATTTATATAAAAAGTATATCACACCAAAATATCCTTGTCAATTGACTTAGTGAAACATGTATGTTAAAATACTGCAAAAGCATAAAATATGCGGGAGGTATCCAAAATGTTATTTCACAGCTTGGAAAAGGATGATGTCCTAAAGCATTTTAACTCAGATGAGGCAAACGGTCTTTCTGAAAATCAAGCGATGAAAAGCTTGGAAGAGATCGGACCCAACAAATTAAAGGAAAAGAAAAAGAAAACAAACTTCCAGCGGTTTTTAGACCAGTTTAAAGATGTTATGATACTTATTCTTTTAGCTGCCGCGGTTGTTTCGTTTGTGATCGCCTGCACCGAAGGTGACCCAATGGAATTTTTTGAACCCGGTCTGATTGTATTGATAGTGATTCTTAATGCCATTATGGGTATGCTCCAGGAAAGCCAAGCGGAAAAAGCGCTTGACGCACTTAAAAACATGTCGGCTCTTCATGCAAGAGTTATTCGAGATGGGAAAGAAAAGATTATTGACGCTGCCCAGCTTGTACCCGGAGACATTATAAGACTGGAAGCAGGCGACTATATTCCGGCTGACGCACGACTGTTAAAAAGCAATGGCTTGAAAAGTGAAGAATCAGCACTTACCGGTGAATCTGTTCCCTCTGAAAAGGATGCTCAGGCATCTGTTGATGAGAAAGCACCTCTCGGCGACAGAAGCAATATGGTATTTTCCGGATGCAGCGTCACATATGGTACGGCAACAGCGGTTGTAACAGCCACAGGCATGGACACGGAGATGGGCAAAATAGCGAATCTTTTGGATAATGAAAAAGACACTCAAACCCCTTTGCAAAAAAAATTGGCTCAGTTAGGAACATATCTTGGTATTTTAGCTTTGGCTGCCTGTGCAATCATTTTTGTAGTGGGACTATCAAACGGAATTGCAGTTATGGAAATATTTATGACCTCTGTTTCCCTGGCTGTTTCTGCTATTCCGGAAGGACTGCCCGCCATTGTAACAATAGTTCTTTCCATAGGTGTACAGCGTATGGTAAAGAAAAATGCACTTATTCGTCGCCTGCCGGCAGTGGAAACTCTGGGCAGTGCCTCGGTTATCTGTTCGGATAAAACAGGAACACTCACACAGAACCGTATGACCCTTGTAAAAGCTTATGTTGACGGGGCTGACGAAACTGAAGACATATCATCAGAAAACTCAGATGCAGTAAAACATCTTTTAAAATACGGAACTCTTTGCTGTGACGGATCGGTGGTATTTCAAGGAGATGAAGAACAACACATAGGAGATCCCACAGAAACTGCGATCGTCCTTGCAGCTCATCGAAATGGTATGCCTAAAGACGAACTAAATAAATCCTGTCCCAGACTGGCAGAAATACCATTTGACTCAGACAGGAAACTGATGACAACAGTTAACAGAATAGATGGCAAAAATATAGTTATTGTAAAAGGTGCTTTTGATGTTATGGAGCCTCGCTGCATAGCAGGCGACACAAAAACAGCACGCAAACACACTGAAGAAATGAGTGCAAATGCACTGCGTGTATTGGCTGTAGCATACAAAGAGATAGATAATGTACCGGAAAACCCTGTATCTGAGGATTTAGAAAACGGGCTTACGCTCATGGGACTTGTAGGTATGATCGATCCTCCCCGTCCCGAAGCAAAAGCAGCTGTTGCTGTATGCCGCAAAGCCGGTATAAAGCCGGTTATGATAACAGGCGACCATGTGGTTACCGCATCAGCAATAGCTAAAGAACTTGGCATTATGTCAGAAAATGACAAAGCAATCACCGGTGCTGAGCTGGATGCTATGACGGACAGCGAACTTGACAAAGTTGTTGATAAAATTTCGGTATACGCCCGTGTTTCACCCGAAAACAAAATTCGTATTGTAAAAGCATGGCAGAAAAAAGGTCAGGTTGTTTCAATGACGGGCGACGGAGTTAACGACGCACCTGCACTGAAAGCCGCTGATATTGGCTGTGCAATGGGTATAACCGGAACAGATGTTGCAAAGGGAGCTGCCGACATGACCCTAACCGACGATAACTTTGCAACCATAGTTGATGCAGTCCGTGAAGGACGCGGAATATATGCAAACATCAGAAAAGTAGTAGGCTTTTTGCTGGGCACCAATATCGGAGAAGTGATTACGGTATTTACTGCAATGCTGCTTTGGCACAAAACACCTCTTCTTTCCATGCAGCTTCTGTGGATTAATCTTGTAACAGACAGTCTTCCCGCCATATCTCTTGGTATGGAAGATGTGGAGTCTGATATTATGGACAAAAAGCCTAAGCCTAAAAATGAAGGAATTTTTGCTCACGGTCTTGGCATTCGTGTACTGCTTCAAGGTATTATGTTTGCTATCCTTACCCTTATTGGATATGCGGCAGCGGAAAAGGTCACCGGTAAGGTAGAAGGCGGTCAGACTCTGGCATTTATGGTTCTGTCACTTTCACAGCTGGTACAGGCGTACAATATGCGTTCAGACCATTCTTTGTTCAGAATTGGATTATTTACTAACAGCAAGTTAAACTTGGCTTGTTTAACATCTCTGCTTCTGGTAGGAATAGTTCTGTTCACTCCCATAGGTATAGCTTTTAATGTAATAATTCTTCCGCTTAAGCTGTATCTGCTTGGAGTAATACTTGTACTGATTCCCCTTATCGTTATGGAATTATCCAAAGCAGTGGGTCTTATAAAACACAAGCACTGATAAACATACACTGATAATATGTTGCAAGCAGACTGCAAATAAAATCGCAGTCTGCTTTTTTGCATAACAAAAGCTGTATCCAATGATTACATCAATCGTTAGATACAGCTATTAGTTTTATATAATTTTTTATAGAAATGGTCTGATATTTATAACTTAACGGTCGCTTTCTCCGCCCGTAAAAGTTCTCTTAATTCTCAGACGCGCAATTGCACGAGCAAGATCTGCCTGAGCTCCTCTGTACTCTCTGATACTCTTTTTATGCAGCATGGCTTCTTTAGCAGCATCAGCAGCATTTTTTGCTCTGATTGCATCTATTTCTTCAGGCTTTTCAGCAGAATCCACCAACACAAGAACTTCATTGTTTTCCACCTTAATAAGCCCTTCTGATACCGCCGCTATCTTTTCTTCTTCTCCTACCACCCGGTATTTGAGCATACCGGGAGATACTGCGGCAATAGCATTGCTGTGATGAGCCAATATGCCGTACTGACCTTTTGATGTTGGTATAACTACCGATTCACACATAGCATCAAGAAAGGTATGATCGGCAGCAAGAATGGTAACTTTAAACGCACTCATACATTACTACCATCTTTCATTTTTTTTGCCTTTTCAACAACATCATCTATTGTTCCCACATTGTAAAAGGCTGCTTCGGGATATTCGTCCATATCACCGTCAATGATGGCTCTGAATCCTCTAAGAGTTTCCTTAAGCGGTACATAAATACCGGGAATTCCCGTAAATTTTTCAGCTACATGAGTAGGCTGAGCAAGGAAACGCTGAATTTTTCTTGCTCGTGTAACAACCTGCTTATCTTCGTCACTGAGTTCATCCATACCTAAGATAGCTATAATATCCTGTAACTCATTATACTTTTGAAGAATTTCCTGTACACTGCGTGCGATTTCATAATGCTCTTCTCCCACAATGTCAGCTTCAAGAATACGAGAAGTTGAACCAAGAGGATCAACCGCCGGATAAATACCCTGTTCTGCAATCTTACGGCTTAACACGGTAGTTGCATCAAGGTGAGTAAATGTTGTTGAAGGTGCCGGGTCTGTAAGGTCGTCTGCCGGCACATATACAGCCTGAACAGAGGTAACAGATCCGCTTTTTGTGGATGTTATACGCTCCTGCAATGCACCCATCTCTCCTGCAAGGGTAGGCTGATAACCAACAGCGGAGGGCATTCTGCCCAGAAGTGTAGAAACCTCGCTGCCCGCCTGTACGA
>URVP01000118.1 GCA_900551345.1 uncultured Eubacteriales bacterium | reverse complement strand
CTTCTATAATCGCCTTAGCAGCATCAAGCTCGTCAGCGGAAGGAACACCTTCATAGTCTTTCGGGAAATATGTTGCTTCGACACCGCCGCGGATGTCTATGCCAAACCTCATATCGGCGGCGCTCGGTATCTTGAAAGAACCAACGCTTATGCCAAAAATCGAAATATATGTAATTATTGCAATTAATGCAAAGATAATCCAAAATGTACCTCTGTTTATCCTTTTATTCAAAACCTTTCACCTCATATTGAAATTCAATTTGCAATTACTAAATAAGTATTATACTTTCAATATGCGTTTTTTTCCATCCGTCAAAAAGGTATACATAACAATCAGTTGTGCCAACAATATACAAACTTCGGCATAATACGGGATACTGTGATTTGTGTAAACATTGATTATATATCTCTCAATAAGCGATTTTTCCATAAGCAATATTTTATCCTGCCGGACACCATTGTATCTTTGCTTCAGTTCCTTTGCGCTCTCGAACCTTCCAAATTGCGACACCTTTCCCGGTGCGATAAGTATAACACCGGTATTCTCATCACCAAAGAACATATTGCTTTTAACCGGAAAATCTGTTTTTTCAGCCATTCCAAAGTTTTGCCCTATATGAGCATGACAAGCAAAGGCAGCAACAGCCATAAGTAATACAAACGCCACAATATATTTAGTTTTGAAAACAGAATTAAATATATGCACCTCAAAAACTCCTATTTCTTCAATCTTGCACAAATACGGGTAAAAGCATATGATAACAAAGCGCCGCATACGATACAGATAATCTGTCCGAAACCGATTGTATTCCAATCCGGCAAAATCATAACAACTGTTGCAATAACCACACCGATTATAGCATGGGAGATTGCACCATAATGCTTTTTATACAGAACACTTACAGCTTTAGATAAAAGCAGAACGCACATAACAATACCTATCGCAAGAGGTATAATAACACCCATATCAAGACAGGATATTCCGTCAAGCATCGGCTGATACAATCCGAAGAAAAGAAGCAAAGTCGATGAGCTAAGACCGGGAATAATAAAACTGAATCCCCAAAGTATCCCGCAAAGCAAAAAGCCAAAAATATCTGCCTTGATTTGAAGTCCGGTCTGACTTTTAAAAAGAAGCAGGAGCATAATCATTGCAGTAAAACCAACCGCCGTACTGATGTACGACTTTATGCTTCTGCCGTTTATTCCCGCATCATTCCACAATTCGGGGATTGTACCTAAAATAAATCCTATAAATGCACAAACAACAAGCTCGTTGCTTAAACTCATAAGCCACGAAGCAAGACCGGACAATCCTATAAACCCGACAGCGACTCCTATGGCGAAAATTGTCAGCATCTTTCCGTATTTTACTATATTTTCTTTTGGGTGTGAGATTACCCATATAAGCGGAAGATACATTCCAAAAGCAACGCATAGTGTTCCTCCGCTAAGTCCCGGCATTATTGCTCCAAAACCAATTATTATGCCTTCAAGGAACCACAGAAGCTCTTTGAAGAATGTTTTTATTCTGCTGTTCATCTTCCCACTCCATCAAACGATTCTAAAAAAAGATAGTACAAAGCCGGACATATCTTTGGCATATCGGCCTTTGTGTCATTGGGCATCAGGTATTTTTCATAATAACCGAGCCGATGCTTTCACCTACATTTTCACAAAGATCAGCACAGGATTCAAAACAGTCAAATATCTCACGCCACGAAATTGTGATAAAAATATCCTGCGGATTCTTCATAAGCTCACGCATCGAGGAAAGATATATTTTATCACACACATCTTCAATATCGTTGAGTTTTATAATAAGAGTCTGTATTCTTTTTGATTTCTTAAAGTTCACAAATTCATCCATAACCTCACAAATGTATTCACAGGCCCTCACAATTTGCTTTGCAAACGAAACCGCTGAAGGGTTAATTTCAGTTATGTTATTAATATATAACTTTTGCACAATATCTTCAATTTTGTCGGTTACATTATCGAGATTATGGCTCAGCATATCCAAATCCTCACGGTCTACAGGCGTTACAAAAGCCCTTACAAGCATATCACCCATTTCATGTCTTTTTATATCTGCACTATGCTCAATTTCGTGCACTTCTTCAAGCATCCTTTCAATCCTGCACGGATTATAATTCTCCAAGCATTCCAAAAGATAGTCCGCAGCCTTTTTTGATAATGCAGCACACTGAGAAAAGTTGTCAAAATAAAATTTATCACCTTTAGCCATCTGATTAAATCCTCCTTATGTAAATAACATCATAAATATTTTAGTCATTATAAATCCTACAAGTCCGCATCCGGGAAAGGTCAGCACCCAAGTCAGCACCATTTCCTTAACAACACCGAAATTGATTGCAGACACTCTTTTGACGGCACCTACACCCATAATTGATGTGGTCTTTGCGTGTGTAGTCGATACCGGAAGGCTGAATATTGAACACAAGAACAGAGATAACGCAGCAGCAATATCTGCCGAAAACCCCTGATACTTTTCCAGCTTTACCATATCCATACCGACGGATTTTATAATTTTCTTTCCGCCCATCGCCGTTCCGAGCCCCATAACAACAGAGCAAACGAGCATCAACCATATCGGAATACTTATATCAGACGGTAATGCCTGACCTTTTGACATATACACACAAAGCAGTATAACACCCATAAACTTTTGTCCGTCCTGAGCGCCGTGCATGAATGCCATTGCTGCGGCTCCCGTTATCTGAGCGCCGCTGAAAAACGGTTCTGTTTTCGGACGGTTTGCCTTGCGGAAAAGCCTTGTTACAAGCTTACATACAAGCCAACCGAATCCAAATCCGAGAGTTACCGAAATCCCAATGCCGTAAATAACCTTTATCCATTCGGCACCGTTTACACCCTCAATACTTCCGTGAAGCGCTATCGCACTGCCGGTAAGACCTGCAATAAGTGCGTGACTTTCACTTGTGGGTATGCCAAACAACCATGCGAGAGTTGCCCAGAGAACAATCGCAAACAATGCCGCACTCAAAGATATAATAGCCAAATCGGGATTTGTTCCGAAATCAACCATCTTTGTGATTGTTTCTGCAACCGTTGCATTTACGAGAGTCATTATGAAAACTCCGAAAAAGTTAAATACTGCTGCCATAAGAATTGCCGCTTTAGGCGGCATACATCTCGTTACAACGCACGTTGCAATAGCATTTGGTGCGTCCGTCCACCCATTTACCAGAATAACGCCAAGCGTCAGCATTACTGCCATAAATAATAGCGGATTTGCCGTCATTTGATTATAAAAGACTAAAATTGAATCCATATAAGTGCCTTCCTTTAAAAAATAATTTATAAATTAGTATGTAATATTTCAACAGCATATTGTTCTTTTAGCTGCAATACTCCACAGTATCACAAAATTCTTATCTTATATTTCACCCTATTCATCACGTTCACACATTCGGTATCCAACGCCCAATTCATTGACGATATAATTCTTTTGTCCGGGCTTTGCACCAAATTTTTTTCGTATATTAGCCATATTTACCTGCAATTTCTTGGTGCTGTACACATCATTGTAGCCCCAAATTGCTTTAATTATTGCAGCATAAGTCATAACTTTGCCTGAATATTCCGACAGAAGCGCAACAATGTTATACTCCGTTTGTGTAAGATTTATTTCTGCGTTATCTATAAATATTTGTCTTGCATCATAGTCAATCAATAAACCGGAAGCTTTGAATTTTCCTCCCGGGAATCTTCCTTCTTCCGAACTGTGCCGTGAATTTCTGAGTGTCGAACGAACTCTTGCAACAAGCTCTGCCGAGCTGAAAGGTTTGGTAACATAATCATTTGCACCTATATCCAAAGCATCCACCTTATCCATATCTTCGCTTCTTGCCGAAACAACTATAACCGGAGTCAAAGAGTCCTGCCTGATTTGTTTAAAAAAAGTCATTCCGTCACGATCCGGAAGTCCCAAATCCAAAATTACCAAATCCGGCCTGTGTGAGGTAAACAGGGTATGCCGTTTTGACAATTTTTTGCGGTTATGACCTGATAACCATACGTTTCAAGAAGCGCCTTTAATAAATTATTTATATTATCTTCATCTTCTATAACAAGAATTTTGTATTTGTTAGCAATCATAGTTTGCGTCCTCCATATTCAATGTGAACCTAAATATACACCCGCCGGATTTTGAGTTTTCGGCATTAATATCGCCTCCGTGAGCTTTTATAATCGCAGCACATACCGAAAGACCGATTCCTGCATTATGTATTTTACTGTCTGATTTTTCTGCATTAACCGAAAAGTATTCCTGAAATATATGCTGCATCTTATCTTCCGGTATTCCGCAACCGTTATCCTTGATTTCAAAAATAGCTTTATTGGCTATAACAAAGACTTTTAAAGATAACTCCGTCATACCTTCAGCATGCTGAACAGCATTTTCCAAGATATTTATTATCACCTGTTCAATAAGAAGCGAGTCCATCGGTATAAAAACAAAATCATCCGGAATATCTATATCAACAATTTGGTTTGGATACCTTTTTGCAAATTTAACAAGTGCGGAATCAATCAGCTCGTCAAGAGCCGTGTTAGTCTTAATCAGTTTTACATTTATGTTATCCAGTTTTGTTATGGAAAGCAAATTTTCTACCATACGGCTCAGCCATTGCGCATCTTCGCTAATGCCTTTTATTATTTGTTTGCATTGCTCATCGCTAAAATCATCATAATTATCGAGAAGCGCTGAACTTGAACCGTAAATTGTTGTGAGAGGGGTCCTTAAATCGTGTGATACTGCTCTCAAAAGATTTGCCCTCATCCGTTCCTTTTCGCTTTCTGTTTTAATCATTTCCTGCATCTTTATCTTAATGGTCAAGCTGTAGGTGATTATTGATACGAGAAAGAGTATTAATGCGGATATTATATTTTCCGGTATGGTAAAGTCAAATGCAAAAAGAGGAAATGTAAATGCAAAATTTACAGCCATAACGCTTATAACTGTTGCAGCAATGCCATAAATATATCCTTTTGTAATTACTGATGTAAGAAAAAACCCCAAGTACAAATATTGCCGGCACAAGTGATGTGTCATCAAATATGTATTGCATAACAAGGCATAACACAAAACAAACGGCAATAATCATTGCTGTAATTGCCATTCCTTTTATAATTTCCAATGTTTTTTCATACGAACCTCCAAAGCCCTCCCGCAACCGCAAAATTTCTATGTAACTCCAAGTGCAGTTTCTAATAAAATATATTATAT
>URVP01000117.1 GCA_900551345.1 uncultured Eubacteriales bacterium | reverse complement strand
TCCGTTTTCCGTGGGCATAACATCAACCCGGTCAATTTTTCCCACAACACATACTTTTCTTCCGTTTGACAGAGTTATTTCAATGGGGGGCAGGTTTTTATCTCCAAATGTCATTTCGTATCCGAAAGGTACAAATTTACTGTTTTTATAAAATTCGGCTATATTCCATATAACGGTTTTTAAAAGCCGCTTTATTCGCCGTGCCATATAGTCAAACCGCTTGCTGCCCAAAGATAAATCTCCCAAAAATTTATGAACCGCTTTATCACACAGTTCATCGGTTTTTGCCTCTGCATAGCTTTTGGTAAGGCTTTGCCATCCGCCCTCCCTATACTGCATATGCAGGGAAAAGTTTTCTATTACCTCATGCATAAGACTTCCCGTATCAACTGCCTGAAGTTCATATTCCTTTCTCGGTTTTACTCTCAAGCCGTATTGGATAAAGTGGGCAAATTGACATCTTGAATATCCCTCCAGCCTTGAAATGCTGGTGTATGGCGTTTGCGGATATATGGAGTCAAGGCTTTTCCGGGACAGTCTGCCCGGTAGATTGGAATATTCCAACGCTGCTTTTGCCCTTTCATATTTAAGCGGACGGTTATTTTTGAACCATTCTTCGGCTGATTGCCATATGGCAGTATCCGTATCATTTTTAGCCATATGAGCAACCAGCTTGCCGAAAACTCTGTTTTCTCCTTCCATATCGTCTGCGCCTGTGTATTCATGCATAATTTCCGTATTTGGAAACAGCTGTTTAAGTCTGCCGATAATGGGGGAGGGGGAGTATGCCTCACCTTCGTCGTTTGCCTGAGGATAGGAAATGTAGAGCATTTGAGAGGGTGCGGTAAGGCAGTTATATATAAGATACTGTTCGCCCATCTGCTTTGCCCGGGAAGTTTGGGCAAGTTCTATACCCATTGATGATATAATATCTCTTTCGCTGTCTGAAAGAAGTCCTTCGTTTTTATGCCCGGCAGGCAAAACCGTATCCAGCGTTCCCAAAAGCATAAATACGGGACGGCTGCTGCTTCTGTACCCGTCCGGACTGCATACATGTACCCTGTCTGCAAAAGGAGGAGGAATTACAAGGCTGCACAAAGAAATACCCTGTATGAAAATGCTAAGGTATTTTTCAAGAGTTATATATTCTTCTCCCAAAAGCTCGCTTATACGCTCTATGGTTTTTACCACGCCTGCCCATGCAAGACGCAGATTTTCAGCCATATCCGTTTTGTTTTCATGGGTAAGCCGTTTCATTTCCTGCTCTGCACAAGTGCGAACGGAGCTGTCAAGCATGGTATAAAACGCTTTTGAAATTTCCAAAGCTGTTTTACGGCCGCTGAAACTTTGGCAAAATTCTTTTATTGGCTGTATCACTCTGTCTTTTGCTTGTTTTATTGTATCGTGATATTCTTCAAATCCGTTGGGAACAAAGTCAAAGCCCTTTTCATTTATCCATTTGCTGCGGTCAATCCCTGCGGCTATAACATAATTTTCAAGAAGGTATCTTTCGTCACGGCTGATATCAGCATATCCCGACTTTATATAACGCATAACCGTATCCGACGGGAAGTTATTCATTCCAGCTTCAAACATGGCGATTGCCGTCTGCGTGAGAGAGTGTGCTGATACAGAGCTGTTTTCGTTTATAAAATAAGGTATGCCCATACGGTCAAATACCTGTCTTATTACAGGATAATATTCTTCACCCTTACGAGTTGCCACCACAAAGTCACGCATACGCATATTTTTGCTGCGGCAAAGGCGTATAATAGATATGGCTGCTGTTTCAACTTCCGTATAGATGTTTTTTGTGCAGACTATTTTTACTTGGTCGGTATTTCCGCTGAAAGTCTTGGAGGGGTATTTAAAGAAATTGGATTCGCACAATGACAGCGCATCTGCCCCTGTATTTTGTTTTTTTGCGAAATATAAATCCTCTTCAATCTCGGTGTCCGTTTCTTCTGCCATCTGTTTAAGCTTTTTTATTGTGTTTCTGCTTTCGGCAAATACATCTATTGTGTCGCTGCCGCTTTTATCCGAGTCTATACAGACAACAACACGGCTGCACCGCTGCATAAGCAGTTTTATTATCTCGTTTTCCTGAGGAGTAAAGCTGGAAAAACCATTTATGATTACCACATCACCCCGGAAAATATCGCTTGATTCGATTTGCTTTTTCATAAGGGTTATACTGTCCGCTTCGCTGCCGCCTGCTTTGTCAAGCAGCTCACAGTATGTTTTATATATAAGAGCAATATCCAAAAGTTTAAGCCTAAAAATACCGTCTTGTATTCTCTGCGCTGCATCAAAAAGTATTTGCGGAGTAATCAGATGCCTTTTAAATTCCGCAGTTAATGTCAAAAGCTCAGATGTAAAATCCGTGCTGTTTGATGATACTGAAAGATACTCCAGCTTACTTTCGCATGTCATAATAGCTTTTTCGGCAAGCATAAGTTCACTCTGCCGGTCTATAACACACCGTCCCACAGGACCCAGTGTTGAAAATACATGGTGAGAAAGCCGTGCAAAGCTCATTACACCGGCATAAGCACTTATTCCCATGGAGGCAACCTGTTTTTCACTTTCCTGACTGAACTGTTCGGGTATCAGATATATACATCTGCCCCTATCGGCGTATGACTTTAACAGATTGAAGCAATATTCGGTTTTTCCGCTGCCCTTTCGGCCGTATAATATTTTAAGGCTCATGAAATTTGTCCTCCGTATTTTTGTGCTTTTATTTTACTATAAACAAAATAAAAAAGCAAACAGGACGAAATGTTTTTTCGTCTTGTTTGCAAGTAAAGTACAATAAAACTACCGGTAAATATGTAATAATCCTTCAGAAGGAAAGGATAACGAAAATTCATGGCTTATAAACAAAGCATTATGTAAGAACTTCGCTGCTTTACCGTGATCAAAATGGAGTTTAACAAAGCTTTTTCTGTCTTTTCTGTGCCTTAACCCATAAAAGAATTATTCTTCTTCGCTGTAATTTTCGTAAGCGTTGATTATGGCTGATTCAAGCTTTGTTCTCATAGCAGCATTGATAGGATGTGCTATGTCTTTGAATTCGCCGTCAGGCGTTTTTCTGCTGGGCATAGCTACAAAGAGCTTTTCCTGTCCCTCGATAACCTTAATGTCATGCACAACGAATGTGTCATCAAAGGTTACGGAAACTACGGCTTTCATTCTGCCCTCCGTGTTTACTTTGCGAATTCTGATGTCGGTTACTTCCATTTATAAATGCCCCTTTCATTGGTTTGTATCCATATCATACTACTTTTTTGAGGTAAATTAAATACTATTTCAAATTTTTGGTAACTTTTTTAAATTTTTTAGTGATTTTTCTCATAAAGTGATGTATAATAACTCTATACAGTTAAATTAATCGGAGTTGATAATATATGAATACATCGGAAAACACTAAATGCAGGTATGTGCATTTTATCGGCATAGGCGGTATAAGCATGAGTGCCATTGCGCAGATTATGATAAGCAGCGGACACAAAGTTTCCGGTTCTGACCGAACAGAATCGCCGATTACAAAAAAGCTTGCTTCTCTCGGTGCGCAGATTAATATAGGTCAAAGCGCACAGAATATAACAAATCCCGATCTGGTGGTTTATACGGCGGCAATATCGCAGGACGACCCCGAACTTTGTGCAGCCCGTGATAAAGGCATAAGATGTCTTGAAAGAGCGGAATTCCTCGGTGAATTAATTGCAGAATATTCTCTGCCCATAGCTGTTTGCGGTACTCACGGAAAGACTACCACGACTTCGATGGTTTCGTGTATTTATATGAAAGCGGATAAGAATCCTACAATTCTTGTGGGTGGAGAACTGGACAAAATAGGCGGCAATCTTCGCATAGGCGGCAGGGAATATATGATTTTTGAAGCCTGCGAATATAAGGACAGTTTTTTGCATTTTATGCCTAAATATACAATAGCTCTTAATATTGAAGAGGATCATCTGGACTATTTTGACGGTATAGAGGCAATAAAAGCATCTTTTGCAAAATTTTTCGATAAGCTGCCCCAAGACGGCTTTGCAATTATAAATGCAGATGATAATGAACTTATGGATGCCGCATCCAGGTCAAATTGCAAAAAAATATATTACGGTATGGAAAAGGGCGAGTTTACCGCATCAAATATTGTATATGACCATATGGGACACCCTTGCTTTGATGTAATGCACCATGGGGAAAAGCTGGCGTCGGTACATCTTAAAGAATATGGCATGCATAATATTTCCAACGCTCTTGCGGCTTTTGCATTGGCTTATACAGATGGAATAAGCATCGAAAAAATCGTTGAGGGGCTTGAATATTTCGGTGGAACAGGCAGAAGGTTTGAGCTGAGATGCGAAGTTAACGGTGCAAAGGTTTACGACGATTATGCTCATCACCCCACCGAGGTAAAATCTACCCTTCTTGCCGCACAGAATATACCTCACAATAAAATATGGTGTGTTTTCCAGCCCCATACTTATACCAGAACAAAAGCTTTTAAAAATGATTTTGCACAGGCGCTTAAACTGGCAGATAATGTTATAATTACCGATATATATGCGGCAAGAGAGCCTTTTGACCCGTCAATAAGTGCAAAAGAGATAGCAGATAGTATTGAAAACAGCATGTATATAAAAGATTTTGGTGAAATTGCACAAATAATTCGTCAAAATGCACAAAAAAACGATGTAATTTTCATTATGGGAGCAGGAACAGTAACTTCCATATGCGATTTGCTTAATAAATAATTACCTGTAAACACAAAATAATACTTTTTTTATACATTTAACTTGCTATATATTTTGCTTTATTTCGGAAAAATAATTCTGAAAGGAGTGATAAGTTAAATGAGGAAAAAAGTATTATTCTTTTTTGCCCTCGTTTTTATATTGTCAGTCACATTAACTGCTTATGCAGAGCAGCCTCTGGCAATTTATTTTGAAAAAACGGGGGAAATAAATACAGATGTTCCCTTTACGGCGGAAGATTTTACAAGTCATTACGAAGGAGACTCTCCGATTCAGGCAATACGCTTTCCGTCTCTGCCTGAAGAGGGAACCATACTGTTAAACGGAGAACCCGTACAAAAACTGGAAACGATTGAGGAAAGTGAATTTGGCAGTGTGGTATACCGCCCCACGGAAAATTTTTCGGGGTCAGTTAATCTTGCCTGGCAAGCATCGGACGGCAATGAGTTTTCGCCCGACGGTACAATAAAAATAACGATAGAAGACAATACACCTATTCCGGATGAC
>URVP01000116.1 GCA_900551345.1 uncultured Eubacteriales bacterium | reverse complement strand
GCCTTTACCCCCAGTTCAAATCTGGGTGGCGCCTCCATGTTGCGGCAAGCCTTTCGGCTTGCCGTATTTTTATGCGAAAATACGGCTTCGCTTTATCGGTTGCCGCTCCTTAGTCCCACCAAACCTGCGGTTTTGCGGGAGCCCTGATGGTTACTGCTATTTATCATTCACCCATTCCGTCGTTCCTCCTTAGTCCCACAAATTCTGACGCTTTCGGGAGCCTAAGAGAAATACGGTGCGGCACCTATGCATTTACTTTAACCGGGTCAGAGAAAAGGAAAGCTTTGCTCCATTTTTCTGTATTAAGAAAATATCAACCTGTCATCTTGCTATCTCTCGCCCAAAACCTATGGATTTGCGGAAGGCATATAAATCCTTGAATTATAATAATAACTTTATTGTGGTCTTATCAAGCTGTAATTTGTATGATTTGTATATTTGTTACTGTGGCAAAACTTAGGTTTCAAAGGGATTTGTTGCTTGAAAATGTGTTGTGCAGAGTGTTAAGTAAAAGATATTTGTCTCTTCAGTGGGATTACTTTATATGTTATGGCTTGTAATTTTTGTGAATTAAGAGTTTCTATTCCCAAAACGAAAAATTTTTTGCATTGAAAGAGCTAAAGATGTTTCCTTTGCTTATATAAAAGAATGACTAATTAAAAATAAATACTTTATTATACCTCACTTTATTCAGTAAAAAATAGGAAAGCTTATGGAATAATATGTTGATTTTATTTGTTTGTTTTTTTATACTTATAAATTAAATATGGTAAAATTAATATTCGACATGAAGTATATAAAATATAATAAATAATTTTGAATGGAAAAAATAAAAATCTGAATTTGTGTAAATAATAGCATTTGCGTTCGACGATTATAATGTTTTTCCACTGTCCGCATTCTTCACATAATTCCAAATCCTTTGAAAGAATATATTTTTTTTGAGTAGTTTGTTTCATTTATTCTGTTCCGGCAATCTAAACAAAATTCTGCCATATAAAACATCTCCTGATGTTAATTTGACATTTACTATGTGTCATGTATTTATGTATTTTTACATATAATCATTATATTGACAAACTCAAAATGTCAAGGGGATGATTAATTTGTATAAGAACAGAAATTCGGACGGAAGTTTAAACATAGCGGTAAAAAGATTTCCATGTACAGAAAGAAAATGCTTCCCAAGGTATCACAGCGTGCATTGGCTGACCGGCTTCAGCTTTTGGGAATAGACTTAGACAAAAATGCCATACAACGAATAGAAAGCGGACAACGCTTTATTACTGATATTGAGTTAAAAGCTTTTGCAAAAGCATTAAATACTACCGCTGACGACTTGTTGTCATGTTGATTTGAGCAGTATATTTTCAAGAGAGGCACAAAGATAATTTTTTCTGTGTTGCGGCAAGCCTTTCGGCTTGCCGTATTTTTTTAAAAATGCGGCTTTGCTTTGCTGCGATTCAAGTCTTATTTGCTAAAAACCATGTACACATAAATATATGTTTTTTGAAAATAATATTTATGAGGTGATTGCAAATGGGAAAGCAGGGAATGAAAAGAATTGACCGCACTCATACAAAACCGAGAAATGATCAGGCGGCGGTACCGGAAATTCAGGGTAAAGCAAAACACGGAAAAGAAAAAGCAAATCCCATAATTCAAGGGACAAAGGCTCCCGCTCTGAAAGTTTATCACAATAAATAGAAGAATCATATATAAGTATTCGTGCAATAACTAAAAGACATTTAAATCGTCCGCAACGGAGCTTGCTGATTGGCATGCTCCGTTTTTTGTGCTTAAAATCTTTTGTGTAGGTTGAATTGCATAATAGTATATGATATAATTAAAAAACATTAAAACAAGGCTGTATAAAACTGAAATATTAATCACCGTAGTAATGACAAAAACAAGTGTTAAAGTTTTTTTATAAACATTAAACACCGGGGAGGAAAAGGAATATGCAAATAACTCAGGACAGTCAATATGATGTTATTGTTTGCGGAGGAGGCAGTGCCGGCTTCAGTGCCGCTGTTGCTGCTGCACGCTTGGGAATGCGTGTTGCTTTGGTTGAAAAGTATTATACGCCGGGCGGTATTTTAACCGTACTGGGAAATAATTCTATCGATAGATTTAATAATCCTTTCAGGAAAAATAAAAAGATGATAATCACAGGTATAGGATGGGAATTATCCATGCGGCTTTATCGTGATGGATTTGCCAGAATTCCCGATATGGATGCACCTTATATAAATCATGCACAGTATGGGGTGAAAGTTAATCCTGTAGCAGCTGCAGCAATTATGGATGATATGCTGTTGGAAGCCGGTGTTAAACTGTATTACGGTCAGCCGATGGTTGATGCGGTTTCGGATGGAGACAGCATAAAAAGCATTACCGTTTATACAAAATCAGGCTTAAAGCAATTGAATGCAGATATATACATAGATTGCAGCGGTGATGGAGAATTGGCGTTTTTAGCCGGAGCACAGACTTGTGCAGGTGACGGAAAGGGGCATTTTCAGCCCGGAACACTTCGGTTTTATCCTGCGGTTGACGCAACTGACAAGATTTTAAATTATGGTGATAACAAGAATCACATTACAATGGATGTAACTGATAGTGATAGTCTGACCGCATCTGAAATTGAGTCAAGAAAAATGATTTATGAAAATATGAAAGAGAAAAATGAAAGAATTATGTCGATTGCACCGGCAGTGGCACCACGGGAAGGAAGAAGAATTGCGGGCGTTTCGGAAATGAAAATAGACGATTACTGCGACGGGATAATTTTCGATGATTCTGTTTGTTATTCTCACTGGTTTATAGATGTACACAGAGATAACCAAGAAGCGTATATAAAATATATTGAAAGCGAAAAGACGCCAACCATAAGACTGTCGGCTATGATTTCAAAAGATTATTCCAATCTTATGATGGCGGGAAGATGCATTTCGTCAGACCGTGAAACAAACTCGGCACTTCGTGTTAAGGCAAGCTGTATGGCTATGGGGCAGGCGGTAGGGACGGCTGCTGCTGTTGCTTTGGAAAATAACAGACGCCCTAAAGATGTATCTGTATCGCGTGTTAAGGAAGTTTTAAACAATCAAGGCGCTGTTGTGCCGGGGCTGAGTGACGGTGTAGAATTTGCAGATGTGTTTTCTTGCCGGTAATATGCTTTGTAATCCGGTATTATAATAAATAAAATAATGCCATTATGGCGGTATATTAAATGCACCCCGCAGTCAGTCAGCCTGATTGCGAGGTGCGTTTTAAATTATTATTTTTTATTCAGCTGTTAAACCTTCGTTAAGAAAGTAATGAGTCTGGTCTTTTTCCAAATCTTCCGCTTGGTGCATACCGGATACTTCAACTACGGAGGTTGTCAGCTCAGACACTTTGTCAATCCAAATGGTGGGCTTACCCTTTTCTTCTGAATCGTTTTTAAGATTTTCTGCACTGCCTGTTAATTTAGGTGTACCTGATACATCTATGCCTTTTGAAACTTCAATACCACCGAATTCGTTGCCGCTTACATCAACAATTCCCTCAAGGATAACTTCTGCTCCGTTTACGATGATACCGCCGTCAGCACCTGTTGCGGTAACATCTTTAAGAGTTACTTTTGAGTTGTTGTAAGCCTGTATAGCGTAAATGCCCTGCCATCCTGATTGCTGACCTCTGATATCAACTTTTATTCCATCAAGTAAAACCTCTCCGGCATTTGCTATTTCAAGTCCGTCCATGTTATTGAAAATAATACTCTTTACACCTTCTGCACTTTTAATGGTTACACTGCGGGTGATTTCAAGTGTTTTATCTGATTCAATATCATTTTTAAGGATAATGGTTTTAATATCTGAATCGGCTAAAGCTGCTTCCAACTGTGAAAGATCGGTTACTTCAGCAATCACTCCCGAATTCATTTCATCAATGAAGTAGTGATTTTGATTCTTCTCACTTATTTCTGTTTCAAACATACCTGAAACCTGAACAACGGATGCTGTCAGCTCGGATACCTTGTCAATCCAGATGGTGGGCTTACCCTTTTCTTCTGAATCGTTCTTCAGATTTTCCACACTGCCTGTTAATTTTGGCGTACCGGTTGCAAGTGCACCTTTTGACACTTCAATACCGCCGAATTCGTTGCCGCTTACATCAACAACACCTTCGAGGATAACTTCAGCGGCATTTACGAGAATACCGCCGTCAGCACCTGTTGCGGTAACATTTTTAAGAGTTACTTTAGCGTTCTCGTATGCTTGAATCGCATAAAGTCCTTGCCATCCGGGTTGCTGACCTGTGATTTCAACTTTTATTCCGTCGAGCAATACTTCGTCTGTGCTTACTATTTCAAGTCCGTCTATATTTTCAAATATAATGCTCTTGATACCTTCTGCACTTTTAATGGTTACACCGCGGTTAATTGCAAGTGTTTTATCTGACTCAATATTATTTTTAAGAAGAATCGTTTTTACTTCCGGATTGGAAATAGCTTCTTCAAGTTCGGAAAGAGTCGTTACTTCTGCCACACCTTCCAAATTCGCTTCGTTGAGGAAATAGTGAGTCTGATCTTTTCCGCTTGCATTTGCTTCGTGCATACCGGAAACCTGAACAACGGAGGTTGTCAGCTCGGATACCTTGTCAATCCAGATGGTGGGTTTACTCTTTTCTTCTGAGTCGTTTTTAAGATTTTCCGCACTGCCTGTTAATTTTGGCGTGCCGGATGCAAGTGTACCTTTTGAAACTTCAATACCACCGAATTCGTTGCCGCTTACATCAACAACGCCTTCAAGAGTTACCTCTGCTGCGTTAACCAGGATTGCTGCATCTGCTCCCGATGCGGTTATATCTCTTAAGGCAACTGTAGATTCGTAAGCCTGAATACCGTATGAGCCGTTCCATTTGCCCATTTCATCCTGCATTTGAACATTAAGATCTGCAACGGTTACATTTTCAGCTCCTACTATTTGGATACCGTCTTTTACAGTTGCCTCGAAGGTAAGGGTATGGTTGTTACCGTCCAATGTCAATTCGTTTGCCTGTACAACGACGGTTTCTTCAAGAGTAAGACTGCTTTTCAGTGTAATACTTGCTTTTTGCTCCAGAGTTTCTGCTTGGGCAACAGCTTCTTGTAAGCTTCCAAAAGCATTTTTACCTATGGTGTAGCGTTTGCTGCTGACCGTTACAGTACCCGTTTGACCTTCATAACTTTTGTTTACTATTATATCAGTATCAGCAGCAGTTACTATTGTGGAACCGCCGCCTGAGCCGCCGCCTGAACCGCC
>URVP01000115.1 GCA_900551345.1 uncultured Eubacteriales bacterium | reverse complement strand
ATGACGACGTCCCCCTCGTGAGCCGCCCCCGAAGCCTTCGAATCCGCCGAATCCACCACCGAAAATATCGCCGAAAATATCACCGAAAATATCGCCCATATCTGCGCCGCTGAAATCAAAGCCTCCGAAGCCTGCTCCTCCGCCTGCGCCGCCTTCAAAGGCTGCATGGCCGAACTGATCATACTGTCTTCTCTTTTCCGGATCACTTAATACACTGTAGGCCTCAGATGCCTCTTTAAACTTTTTTTCTGCCTCTGCATCTCCCGGATTACTGTCGGGATGATATTTCTTGGCAAGGGTACGGTATGCTTTTTTCAAAGCGGCTTCGTCCGCATTCTTCGGAACTCCCAGCACCTCATAATAATCTCTTTTATCTGCCAATATCAATCACCCTTCTATAATTATGCGATAAAAGCCTATCGCAAATTTAAAATTTATATTATCTCAATAACATGGAAACAAGGGACGGTGAAAAGCAAGCCGCCCCTGTTGTTATTAACTGTATTACTTATTATTGTCCGGATCTACAGTGTAATCAGCATCTACCACATTATCATCATGAGCAGCGCCTGCATCAGGTGCAGCCTGACCGCCCTGTGGTGCCTGCTGCTGATAAAGCTGCTGTGCAATGGTGGAGAACTTCTGTGTAAGAGCCTCTGTTGCAGCTTTAATGGTTTCAGTATTATCGGTCTTTACAGCTTCTTTGAGCTTATCAATTTCAGCCTGAACCATCTGCTTATCATTTTCATTTATCTTATCTCCGGCATCTTTTAAAGCCTTTTCACACTGATAAATCATATTGTCAGCATTGTTCTTAACATCAATAGCTTCCTTACGGCTTTTATCCGCTTCTGCATATTTTTCAGCATCGGCAACAGCCTTTTCTATTTCTTCATCTGACATATTTGTTGATGTGGTAATGGTAATCTTCTGCTCTGTGCCTGTGCCCAGATCTTTTGCAGATACATTAAGAATACCGTTAGCATCAATATCAAATGTAACCTCTATCTGAGGAACACCTCTGGGTGCCGGGGGAATACCGGTAAGATTGAAACGGCCGATTGACTTGTTATCGCTTGCCATCTCTCTTTCACCCTGAAGGATGTGGATTTCAACGCTTGGCTGATTATCAGCAGCTGTTGAATATATCTTCTTCTTATTTGTAGGAATTGTAGTATTTCTTTCGATTACCTTATCACATATACCGCCCAGAGTTTCAACACCCAGTGAAAGAGGCGTTACATCAAGAAGAAGCAATCCCTTGACATCTCCACCGAGAACACCGCCCTGAATTGCTGCACCCATTGCAACACATTCGTCGGGGTTGATGCCCTTAGTGGGTTCTTTACCGGTAATTTTCTGTACAGCTTCCTGCACGGCGGGAATTCTGGTTGATCCGCCTACAAGAAGAACCTTATCAATATCATTTGAGCTAACTCCGGCATCGGACATAGCGTTTCTTACAGGAATTACCGTTCTTTCAACAAGGTCTGCGGTAAGCTCATTAAATTTTGCTCTTGTAAGTGTCATATCAAGATGCTTAGGACCTGTTGCGTCTGCCGTAATAAAGGGAAGATTTATGTTTGCGGTTGTAACACCTGAAAGTTCAATCTTTGCCTTTTCAGCAGCCTCTTTAAGTCTTTGATGAGCCATCTTATCTGCCTTAAGGTCGATGCCGTTTTCCTTTTTAAACTCATCAGCAAGCCAGTTTACGATTCTGTCATCAAAGTCATCTCCGCCAAGACGGTTGTCACCGCTTGTTGCCAAAACTTCAAATACGCCGTCGCCGATTTCAAGAATTGATACATCAAATGTACCGCCGCCCAAGTCATAAACCATAATCTTTTGGTCATGCTCCTTGTCAAGACCGTAAGCAAGTGCTGCAGCAGTAGGCTCGTTTATGATACGAAGAACCTCAAGACCTGCAATTTTGCCGGCATCTTTAGTTGCCTGTCTTTGTGCATCGGAAAAATATGCGGGAACAGTAATAACAGCCTGCGTTACACTTTCTCCCAGATAACTTTCTGCATCAGATTTAAGTTTTTGCAGTATCATGGCAGAAATTTCTTGTGGTGTGAATTTTTTATCATCTATGGTTACCTTATAATTGGTACCCATTTCTCTTTTTATGGAGCTTATTGTTCTGTCAGGATTTGTTATACCTTGTCTTTTGGCTACCTGACCGATGAGTCTTTCGTTATTCTTTGCGAAAGCCACAACAGAAGGGGTTGTTCTTGAACCTTCAGGGTTTGTAATAACAACTGCTTCTCCGCCTTCCATAACAGCTACGCATGAGTTTGTAGTACCAAGGTCAATACCTATAATTTTTCCCATGATTTTTTCCTCCTTATAATCAATTTTATTGGGAAATTTTTGTATTATCAAAAATTTTCAATAGCAATATTAAACATATCCAAATGTATTTGCATCCGATTTTAAACTCGGTTTTATGCAACAGACATCATTAAATCAATTTGCAACCTTTACCATACTGTGACGGATAACACGGTCACCTAAAATGTATCCTGCCGCCAATTCTTCTACTATTATATTTGTTCCCACACTGTCATCTTCTATATGCATTACGGCATTATGAAATACCGGATCAAACTCATTTCCAACGGTTTCAATCTTTTTAACACCGGCATGACTCATAATATCTTCAAACTGTTTATTAATGGCTGCAATGCCATCATAAAGACTTTTTGCTTCATCAGTTTGAACCTCCGTTGCAAGAGCACGCTTAAGCGTATCTATAACAGGAAGCATTTTTTCAAACGCATCAGCTGTAGAATCATTATATATACGCTCTTTTTCCCTTTGAGTTCTTTTTTTGTAATTGTCAAATTCAGCCATAAGGCGAAGATATTTGTCCTGCCAGTCAGTTTCGTCTTTTTTTACCTCTGCTGCATCCTGTGCTTTTTCTTCCTCTGCCTTAGCCTGCTCTGCCGTAACTTCTTCATTTTCGGCTACAGTTGTTTCTTTCTTTTCGGTTTCAGGCTGACTGCCCTCTGTATTTTTCTTTTTTGGCATTTATATCAATTCCTTTCGGGTTTGTCATTACTCAATCCACTGCCAAGCTGTTTTGTAAAATATTCAAGCATTGAAACAGCTTTTGCATAATCCATACGCTTAGGTCCGATAATTCCGATTGCTCCAAACTGACTGTCATGTATTTGATAGTGAGAAAGAACCACGGAGCAGTCGCGCATTTCATTAACTAAATTTTCACTGCCGATAAATACCTGAATGTCCTTACCGTTGGAAAGCGGCTTAAACAATTTTTTAATATTATGCTCGTCTTCAAGAAATTCCAAAAGTTCCTTGGCCTTTGTTATATTGTTATATTCCGGATAATTAAGTATATTTGCCACGCCGCCTAGGAATACATCCGAATCCCTCACATCATCAAGACACTCATAAACAAAGATAAGCATCTGCTGTAAAAGTTCATGATGGTCCGGCATACTGTTTTTAACCGTCATAAGGTCATCTATATTTATCTCGTCAACGCTTCTGCCCGCTATTATCCTATTAAGCAAAAGCGAAAGTTGATTTAAAAACTCTGCTTCTACAGGGTGAGAAACAGCAATTTGTTTAGTTTTAACCGTGCTTGCACTGGTTACTATTATCAAAAGTACAGTATATTTATCAACCGCCATCATCTGCAGTTGTTTTATGGTTGTTTCCTCCGTTTCGGGAGTAACAGATACAATTGCACAGTTAGTCATTTTAGAACATATGGATGAAATCTCCCGGGCAAGAACACTTACTTCTGAAATCTTGCTTTCCAACAAACTACGAAGCAATGCAATTTCATCCATGCTCAGTTTGCAGCGATGCATAAGTCTATCCACATAATATCTGTACCCTTTTTCTGACGGAATTCTTCCTGCCGAAGTGTGCGGCTGTTCAAGAAAACCCATTTCCTCCAAATCTGCCATTTCATTACGAATTGTTGCAGGGGACAAATTTATCATGTGACTTTTAGCTATTGTTCTTGAGCCAACCGGTTCGGCATTTGATATATAGCTTTCTATTATGGCTTCAAGTATGTTTCTTTTCCTTTCGTTTAAATCCATTTGTTACACCTTCTTTTTTGTTAGCACTCATCTCCTAAGAGTGCTAACAAGTATAAGATAGCACTTATTTATCTAATTGTCAATAGTTTTTTTGAAATATTTTTGAATTTTATAAATATATTGTTAATTTTACAGCTTTGTTAATGGGCGATAATAGTCTTGCAAAATGTTCTTATTCATGGTAGTATTATAATATAATAGAAGTACGAGGTGATAATATGAATAAAGCACTGATACGGTTAAAAAAAGGCGTTACGGCTTTATTAATCTGTACAATTGCCTTTGCATTAGGTGCCTGCAATCGTACTGATGGAGGGGATTCCTTGGGAGATACCCTTTCTTCTTTTTCTTACGAAGCGGGTAATTGGGACGGTAATATATACAGCAGCAACTTTTTAGGATTTAAGGTAACAATGCCGGATAACTGGACGGCTGCTTCGGAAGAAGAAATTTCTACAGAAAAAGAAAATATTATAAATGACTCTTTGGCTAGTTCTGATGCGTCCCGCGAAGAAATAGAAAGAGGAATAATATATGAATTTAAACTAACTAATGATGCTACTTACTCATATGTAAATGTTGTGCTTAAGGATATGGATATAGTATATAGCATGGCATATTCTGAAGAAGACTTTATGAATGTTTACAGACAAAATATGCAGCAGATGAATGTTGGCGATATGCGTATTTCTGCAATGTCAGACCCCCAATGGGTAAACCTTGCAGGTAACAAATATTATATGTCTGAAATGGAATACTCTTATAACAACACAACAACCTATCAAAGGATCTATCTTAGAAAAATCGGAACATTCATGGAAAATCTAACTATGTCAGTTGTTGATAAGGAGGAGTTTAAAGAAATCGAATCGATGTTTTCTCCAATGGATACAACAAATAATTAATATTAAGTGTTTGCAACATACACATTACATGCACTTCTTAGTTTTCCAACCACTAACTAATAAAATAAACAAATATAATTAAAGCCGTTCTCCGTATTTTGAAGGAGAACGGCTTTTGTTGATGTCAAAATATTACAAAAGATAAAACTTGGTTAACTAAAAAAATAATAATTATAAATGGCTTGATGTAAGTAGTAGAGGTAAAGCGTTAAACGTGTTTTTCAACAGCATCAGCTTGTTTAAAAAGCTACTAGTATTTTTACCTTTAAATAAATGAAACATGCAAACTTTGTTTATAAATCTTTTTGTTTTTATAAACACTGGCACTTCTTT
>URVP01000114.1 GCA_900551345.1 uncultured Eubacteriales bacterium | reverse complement strand
TTTTTGTTTAAATAAGCATCCCTATATTCCCGAGGCGTGTGATTGGTGCTTTTTTTGAAAAGACGGGAAAAATAGTGTGAGTCCGAAATTCCTACCATCTCAGCAATTCGATACACCTTATATTCGGATTGCCTAAGTAACTTTTTTGCTTCTTCTATTCGGTAATAATTCAAATATTCTATAAGATTTATCCCGGTTTCATTTTTAAAAATTTTACTTGCATAATATGTACTTATGTGAGCAGCATTCGCAATCTCTGCAAGTCCGATATTTTTATCATGATTTTCAATTATGAATTCCTTCATTTTTTTAACGGCTACATTTTTTACACTGTCCCGGCTTTTATCATATTCATCAACCGTTTTCTTAACAGCCCACCATATAACATCAAACAGTTCATCTATATTGCCGCTTTTTGCCATAAGTGAATTAAGCCCGGAAAAATCAGAATAAACATTAAGATTAATATTAGGTCTTAAATTGTTTAAATCCATTATGAACTTATAAATAGCTGCCATTATCATAGGTTTAGCTGAAAAGGTCGCAGAGCATATATCCCTGTATTCGCCGTACAGCTTTGCACTTTCTTCTTCGTCCCCCATACAAATGGCATCAATAAGCTTGGATTTAACAAGATTAACAGGCATCAGCTTGGGATGCCGGTCAAACTCATTCATTATATTTTTATCGATATAATCAGCCGAATCCCTGGATTTATCCAGTTCATGTGTCATGGCTTTTATACAGGATACCAAAGCATCCATATCAGTAGGCTTTACTAAATAATCGAATGCTCCCAACCTGATGGCTTTTTGCGCATAGTCAAAATCCCTATAACCCGTTATAATTAGTATTTTAGCGTTACTTGCTATGTTTAAAGTTTCTTCCAACATAGTTAAACCGTCAGCGCCCTGCATCTTTATATCGGTTAAAATAATATCCGGCTTTGTTTCTTTTATGACTTCCATTCCCTGCAGTCCGTTGGACGCTTCCCCGGCTATTTCACAGCCCAGATCATTCCACGGAACCACATTTCGCAGACCGTCACGAATTAATTTTTCATCATCAATAATTACTACCTTATACATTCTCCTGTCTCCAATCGCCGGTATTCGGTATAATGATCACTGCTTTTGTGTATTCTCCTTCAACGGAATATAATTCCAATCCGTATTCATCACCGTAATTAAGCTTTATTCGCTTGTTTACATTGTTTAGACCTATCGAGATTTTGTCTGTCTGTTTCTTTTCGCTGCCAAAACTCATATCATTTATTTGCTCTTTTATAACTTTAAGCTTATCGGCAGAAATTCCGTTACCGTTATCCGACACAGATATGACAATGTTATCATCTTTCACATTTATCTCCAACGCAACTCTGCATATGCCGCACTTGTTCTCTTTGCCGTGTATTATGGCATTTTCAATAAGCGGTTGGATTAAAAGCGGCGGTATCATTGCGTCAAGAGCTTCTTGACCGTATTTTTCCTCATACTCAAGCTGGTCTTTAAATCGTATCTTTTGAATGTACATATAATCGTCAACATGGGCTATTTCTTCTTTTAAAGAAATAAACTTGTCCACCTTTCCCATGGAACACTTCATTATGTTTGCAAGAGAGACAATTATTTTAGATATTTCCGGCACATTATGTGCAAGGGCAATCCAATTTATGGTATCGAATGTATTAAACAAAAAATGAGGATTTATCTGAGCCTGCAAAGCTTTTATCTGCATTTCCTTTCGGGCTATATTCTCTTTGTAAGCAACATACTGCAAATTTTTAATATCCTTAATCATTTCGTTAAAACGAGTACCCAAAACACCGAATTCATCTTTGCGATTTATCTTCACAACAGCGGTATCATCGTTTTTATTTTTATTGATAACATTTATAAGGTCCTGCATGGGCGTTAAAATATCATATACGCTCAGGGCACTCATCAACAGAACTATGCATACTGAAAATAAACTTAATGCTATAATCCAAAGACCCAGCAAGGAAATGTTCTTATATATAATATTTTTGGGCATGCACGATACCGTTCTAAGAGGCATATTGGATACTGACTGCTCAACGATAAGCATATCATCGGCATAATATGGTTCAGTATAGTGGCTGAAGTCCATATTTTGTATATCATCTTTAAAAGACTCGTCGGAAATGGCAACCACTTGTCCGTCCTCATCGATTATTGCCATTATTCCACCGCTTCTGAAATTAAGATAGTCACTGATAATTTCTTTAAAAGCGTCCGTTTTAACAGCAATTACAAGAAGTCCTATTTCTTCAAAAGTTTTGTTGTCATGAATTGTTCTTACCAGAAAAACTTTAGGGTCTTCCCCCTTATCATGCACTGTTACCCAGCAAACGCCGCCTTTTTCACTGCGAGCTTTTTTTAACATTCTTTCGTAAGGGATATAATCAAGAGAACTGTTTTTAATATTACCGCTGGTATAATAAAAATCTTTCTGATTATTTACCAAGCCGATATATTGAATTTTGGTATTTGATATAGCGAATTTCTGCAAAAGATTACCTGAATTATTCATATTATTGTAGTAAGACAAAGCCCCTTCCGAAGGGTCATTTAATATTGAATAAAGTTCCGGCTCATAAAGAATGTTTTGAGAGACGGATTCAATATTTTCACCTAAATCAGCCATGCATATATTTACAAATCTTACTACATCACTGTTATGTGATTTTGCATCGTTTGCCGATATTACCCGCATAACAGTATAGCTCATCGCACTTATTAAGATAATGGGAATTAATATCTGTACAATGGCTATAAAAGGCAATTTTTTCGTTAACGAAAAATTGCCGTAATAAGTATAAATTTTTTTGCAGAATTGTTTAATACGCTTAATCAAACTCAAGCTCCTTTAACCCTTCCCATAAATCATTGGGCTGCATTTGTCCTTCCAGTACATAGGGCATCTTTTTAACCATTTTTGAAAGCCAGTTATACTTTCCGAAAAATATGGACGGGGATTGCAGGGGGAGACGGGTTTCATAAATTAAAGTAAATCCCTGCTGCATTTGATTGCTGTAATAAGCATTGGAATTTAATGACTTTATGGCACTTATTGTATATGTTTCTTCTGAGAAGAATTTAGCCTGTTCAGGCTGACTTATAAAATACAAAAAGTCATATATATACTCTTCATAGCCGCCTTTTTTGCAATTATCGGTTACAAAGAATGTTCCTTCTCCAAGCCCGTATATAATGGCAGTACTGTCTGCGTCTCCGTCCTGAACAAAAGGAAATGTGCCTATTTTTATATTCATATCAGTATTAGCTTTTTCTAACGAAGACTGAACCTTTTCATTTATTCTGTTGGTGATTTCTGAAATAAAAGCAGATTCTTCCACTATCATAGCGGCTTCTTTATTAAGAAAAAGCTCTTTTGTTTCGTAATCTCCCAACTGAAAAGCATTATCCGGAAAAGCACCCAAATCATACAATTGCTTTAACCGGCTTATATACTTGCCAAACTGATCTGCACTTGCCGAACCGTTAACGGTGCTGACATCAATATTAGGAAAATAAGATGCAAAAATATTTTCCAAAAGATAACTGCCCTCATAACTGAAATTCGCAGCTATGGGTATTATCCCGTGTTGTTTAAATACAGCGCATACATTTAACAAATCCTCAAAGGTTTCGGGATAATCAAGGTGGTATTTATCAAACAAATCTGTATTATAAAACATTGCCTGATAAACGACCTCATATGGCATGGCATATATCATATTATTAAAAGTAGTTAATTTAATCGTACTTTTATCGAAAAGATTTTTCCACTGTTCATCATCATCAAGTGCATCTTGAATAGGAATTATATATCCCATATCAATATATCGGTCTGATGCATAATTAGGCGGCATGATAATTATGTCATGATAGTTTCCCGAAGAGAAATCAGTATTCAGTTTATCATAGAAAGAATCGGGCGCTACGGATTTATTAACAATTTTCACATTATCCTGCGATTCATTATATTTCTCAATAAGAGCATCCAATGCTATCGCCCGCTGATTCATTCCCACCCACGGGGACATAAGCTCTACTGTTATTTTATCCTTTGAGTTTCCATTGTTTTGATAAAATTTAAAAGTATATATTGTTAAAAACACTAAAAGGCAAAATGCTAAAGTGAAAATAATTATAAACCCAAAAATAAATGCTTTTCTACCGTTAGTCATCATAGTATTAACCTATTATTCTGTTTATTACAGCGAACAGTTCTGCTCTTGTAATGTTGTTTTCGGGACGGAATGTACCGTCTTCATATCCGTTTATATATCCGCCGCCGCTTAGACTGTCCACATATTCCGCTGCATAATCGGAAATTTTTCCGCCGTCAGCAAAAAATGTCTCTTTATCGCTTGCGGTTATTTTAAATGCTCGTCCGATAATCACTGCCGCATCCTGTCTTTGGCAAAGATTTTTGCCGTTTATAACACCGTTTTCATCTCCGGTTATTATACCGTTTGACACAGCAGCACTCATTTCATTCAAAGCCCAGTCCGACACGGTAGAATCAGAGATGTATTCCTCACCGTCAAATTCTATACCAAGAGTACGAACAACTATGGAAACAAGTTCTTCTCTGGTTATGTTATCTTCCGGTCTGATACTTCCGTCTGCATCTCCCTTGATGATTCCTTTCATAAACAAACTGCTTATATCATCATAATACCACGCATCTGAGGGTACATCGGAAAATGCGGAGTATGCTTCCTTATCTGCCTCATCAGAGTTTTCTTTATCGGGTTTAATAAAGGTAGAGGTCGAACCTGTTCCTCCCCCTCCAATACCGCCGCCTCCGCCAAGGCCGCCGCCCCCCTGAGAGCCGGGGGACTCATCCTTATCCACATAAAGAGTGATGGATTTTTCCATTCCGCCGCATGTGCATATTAATTTAATTTCACTTCCGGACAAAGATGAATCATTATCCGAAATAAAGAGCTTATTGGAAGCATTAACATATACAGAGGATATTTCCGTTCCGTTTTTCTCAGCTCTCCATACTGCATCACTTGGAGAAAACACATTACCGTACCCGTCTTGTGCGCAGATGCTTAGATTATATACACCGCCTGTTTCAACCGAGAGTCTGTCAATTGTGGCTGCTCCGCTCAAAATATCAAACGACTTTATAACGCCCGGCATATTAATATCGGTAATATGCAATACCTGCCCATGTGAATCAGCAACCGACAAATAACATACATCAGTTACCTTTTCAAAAGATACGACAAAATCAAACTTTGCAGCCCCGCTGCTGTCCGTTTTTGCCGAATCGGCAGCCA
>URVP01000113.1 GCA_900551345.1 uncultured Eubacteriales bacterium | reverse complement strand
TCAAGCCTTCTTCCACCTGATAGGGAACACCTTCTATTTTTATGTTTATTTTAGCCATTAGTTTTCCCTCCCTTATCTCTTAACGATTGCGCCGAACTTACATGAAGCAAGACACATACCGCACTTAATACACTTACTCTGGTCAATTACAAAAGGTTCTTTACCTACAACACCCGTAATAGCTCCAACAGGACATTGTCTTGCACAAAGACTGCACTTTTTACACTTATCAGCTTCAACATAGTAGCTGGTAAGCTTCTTACAGACTTTAGCAGGACATTCTTTATCAACAATATGAGCTATATATTCATCTCTGAAATGTGTAAGAGTAGAAATAACCGGGTTAGCGGAAGTCTGACCAAGACCGCAAAGTGAACCGCTCTTTATGGTGCGGCTGAGTTCTTCAAGCTGGTCCAAATCGTTCATATCAGCTTTACCTTCAGTAATTTTAGTAAGTATTTCGAGCATACGCTTAGTGCCAACACGACAAGGCGTACATTTTCCGCAGGATTCATCACAGATAAATTCCATATAGAACTTAGCAACATCAACCATGCAGTTATCCTCGTCCATAACAATGGCTCCGCCTGAGCCCATCATTGAGCCTTTGGCAACAAGGTTGTCAAAATCGATAGGTGTATCAAGATCCGCTTCGGTAAGACAGCCGCCGGAAGGTCCGCCGGTCTGTATTGCTTTAAACTTTTTACCGTTGGGGATTCCGCCGCCTATATCATATATAAGTTCACGAAGAGTTGTACCCATGGGTACTTCAACAAGTCCTACATTATTAATTTTGCCGCCCAGGGCAAATACCTTAGTACCTCTTGATCTCTCTGTTCCGTAGGAAGCAAATTTTGCCGCTCCGTTACGAAGAATATAAGGAACGCTTGCAAGTGTTTCTACATTATTTATAATTGTCGGCTTTTCCCACAAACCTTTTACTGCCGGGAAAGGAGGTCTGGGTCTGGGCATACCTCTCTGGCCTTCGATTGAATTAAGAAGTGCTGTTTCCTCACCGCACACAAAAGCACCTGCACCGAGTCTTAAATGCACTCTGAAACTAAAATCGGTGCCAAGTATATTATCGCCAAGAAGTCCCAATTCTTCAGCCTGAGCAATAGCAATTTTAAGCCTGTTAACGGCAATAGGATATTCAGCACGGACATAGAAGTAACCATTCTGTGCACCTATTGCATATCCTGCGATAACCATACCTTCAATAACTGCAAGGGGATTACCCTCAAGTATTGAACGGTCCATAAAAGCACCGGGATCGCCTTCGTCACCGTTACATACTACATATTTTTCCCCTTCGGGCTGAGCATAAGCAAACTGCCACTTTCTGCCGGTGGGGAAGCCTCCTCCGCCTCTGCCTCGAAGTCCTGAATCAAGCACTTCTTTAATAACATCTGCCCTGTCCATTTTAAGGGCGTTTCTAAGTCCCTGGAAAGCACCTTCACCCAAAGCTTCGTTTATATCTTCGGGGTTTATCTGTCCGCAGCCGTGAAGAGCAACACGAACCTGCTTTTTATAAAAGTTGATGTCATCCTGTTTTACTATCTTTTCTTTAGTTTCCGGGTCTTCAAACAGAAGTCTTTCAACAACTTGATTGTTCATTATATCCTTTTCAAAAATCTCGTCCACATCTTCTGCCTTAACAAGACGGTAAAGAGTATCTTCGGGATAAATCTTAACAAAAGGACCCTGAGAGCAGTAACCGAAACAGCCAACCTGATTTACGGTAACCTTATCTTCCATAGAATTCACTTTAACAAGTTCTTCAAATTTAGATTTAATTTCATCGGAATTTGAAGAAAGACAGCCTGTACCTCCGCAGAGTACTATTGCTCTTTTACCATTGCTTCCGGTAAGCTTTTTGCTCAGATTATCACTGCACTCGGATATTTTTTTATCTAATTCTTCAAAAGTCTTAATCATTTCATTACCTCCAGCTTGCGGTATTCTTCAATAATTTCCGGAACTGAATCAGCGGAAACTTTAGGATATACTTTACCGTTAATCGTAACGGCCGGAGCAATACCGCATGCGCCTATGCAGCGCAGCGCATCAAGAGTAAAAAGACCGTCATCGGTTGTACCGCCTGCCTCGATACCGAGACATTCGGAAAACTTATCAATTACATGCTGTGCACCTTTTACATAACATGCCGTACCCAAACAGCAGCCGATTATGTATTTACCCTTTGGTTTTAATGAAAAGAAAGAGTAAAAAGTAACCACACCGTAAATTTCAGCAACCGAAAGGCCTGTCCTTTCGGAAACTATCTCCTGCACTTCCAGAGGAATATATCCGTATTCCTTCTGTATGTCGCTTAAAATCATCATGAGCGGCGTTTTTTCATCAATATATCTATCACATATTTTATTGATAGATGCAACCGCCGTATCACTTAAACGAGCCATAATAGCCCTCCTCCCAAATTGTCTATATGCACAAAAAATGATTTATACGCACAAATTAAATTATATAATATGATGTTTCGTTTGTCAATATAAAACATTTATACAGATTTTATTTTTTTACATATTTCCTCTTTGTTCATCACAAAAAAAGCTATTAATTGCGAATTATGTATTCACAAACGGAAACAATAATACCGGGTGATTGTTATGGATTTTTTAAGAAGCATACTTATGGCATCAGCTTCTCTTATAGTTTTGTTTATTTTGACAAAGATTATGGGCAACAGGCAGATAAGCGAACTTAATTTTTTTGATTATATAGTTGGAATCACCATAGGTTCCATAGCGGCAGAAATGTCATCAAGTCCTGATAAAGATTTTATCTATCCGTTGACAGCCATGATAGTTTATGCCGCCGCATCATATTTTTTAACAATTATTACGGAAAAATCAAAAAGAATACGACGCATTATACTGGGTAAAACCATAACGCTTATGAGCAAAGGTAATTTGTATGAAAAGAATTTCAAAAAAGCAAAAGTTGACATAAATGAATTTCTTATTCAGAGCCGGGTTAACGGATACTTCGATATAAACGAAATAGATTATGCATTTTTGGAGGCGAACGGGCGTATAACATTTCTGCCCAAGGCAGAATACCGACCGGTAAGACCTGCTGACAACAATCTTAATGTTCCGTCTGAAAAACCTTTTTGTACAGTTATATCCGACGGCGATGTGTTAACTGAGAATCTAAAAGAAATATCCCGTGATGAAAAGTGGCTGAAAAATAAGCTTGCAAAAGAAAATATAAAAGAGTTAAATCAAGTATTTCTTGCCTGCTCGGACGGAAGGGACTTAAGGATATATAAAAAGCAAAATTGGAGACAAAACAATGATGTTTTTCAATAAAAATATATGCTCTTTCATATTTGATGTGAAATGATTTAACCACTAAAAGTATAATTGCCTTGAAAAGAGGTGATGCAGTGTGGCGCCAAGAAGAAAAAAAACAAAAAGCGTAACAGAGTATATGGAAACAAAAAACGGTCAGATATGCAAAATGCTTGACTATTATCTGGACGAAATGTCAAAGCAGGAAAGGGTGGAGGCAGCTCCGCTTAATCAGCTAGCTTCGGCAATATGTTCACTGATTGACAAGTTTGCAAAAGTACATGAAAGCAGCAATACGGGACAGATTATTGAACTGATAAACGCGCTTAAACAAAAGGAGGACAAAACTGATAATGGCGGATAAACTTTTCACGGACAAGCAGATTCAGCTTATGCGTCTTTGGCAAACCGACCGTCTGAAAAGAATCAATCTGCTGGAGGGGAGCGTGCGTTCGGGAAAAACATGGGTAAGTCTTGTGCTTTGGGCATTCTGGGTTGCCACAATGCCGGAGGACGGACATTATCTTATGGTAGCAAAAACACTTACTACGCTGAGAAGAAACACCTTTGACCAACTTATAAGCCTTGTAGGCGAAAGCAATTTTTCATATTCTTTAGCAAAAAAAGAAGGCTTGCTTTTCGGCAGGCGAGTTTTTTTTGAAGGCGTAAACGATATGTCCGCTGAAAACAAGATAAGAGGCATGACTCTTACCGGGGCTTACTGTGATGAAGTATCTCTTTTTAATGAGGATTTCTTTACAATGCTTCTTTCCCGTCTAAGCGTAGAAGGTGCAAAGCTCTTTGCCACCACAAACCCGGACAATCCCAATCATTGGCTTAAAAAGAATTATATCGACCGTGCAGAAAGTCTTGATATGCTGGTTATACCGTTTCTTATAGATGATAACAGCTTTTTGAAAAAAGATTACATAGAAAACATAAAAAAGGAGTATACCGGAGTGTATTACGACCGATTTATACTTGGCAAATGGAAAGCTGCCGAAGGATGCGTGTATCCGCTTTTTGCAGACGGACCCGAAAAATTCATTCTTAAAAAACCTCCTGAAGATATTGAATATGTAACCATAGGTGTAGATTTCGGAGGTAACAAATCCGCACACAGCTTTGTATGCACGGGATTTTCAAAAGGGCTTAAAAACATAACTGCCATTGATGAATTTTACCACAAGGGCAAAATTTCTCCCATGGAACTTGAAAAAAGCTTTATTAAATTTGTAAAAAAACAGCTGAAAAGATACCCTTTGTATGAAATTTTCTGCGACAGTGCAGAAACCACTCTTATACAAGGTCTTACAAACGCCGTGATACACGAAAATCTGCCGGTAGATGTGCGTCCTGCAAAAAAAGGAAGAATAAACGATAGGATATGTTTCTTCAATTACCTTATGTCTCATAAACGTTTTTTTGTTACAGAAAGCTGTCCGGAGCTTATAGATGCACTTGAAAATGCAGTTTGGAACCAAACGGCAACAGAGGACAAAAGGCTTGACGACGGCACGGTTAATATAGACAGCCTTGACGCATTGGAGTACAGTGCAGAAACAAATATGAATGATATGCTGCAAATTTAAAAAATGATATAAAGGAGTTAAATTAATATGAAAGATTATTTGATTGATCAAGGGTACAACGCTTTAAGCGATAATTTCTACAACACAATGAAAGATTGGCTTGAATGGTATAAAGGAAAAAATGAAAACTTCCACACTTACTCACAATTTAACGGAAAGCGGAAAATTAAAAGAGAGCGGTATTCCTTGGGGATGGCTAAAAAGCTGTGCGAAGACTGGGCAAATATACTGTTAAACGAAAAGGTAAAAATCAACATCTCCGACGAAAGAATTTCAGGGCTTATTATGAAAATTCTTGATAAAAACAATTTCCATGTAAGGAGCAATAGGCTGCTGGAGCAAACCTTTGCACTGGGTACAGGGGCATTTGTTGAATATCTTGACAGAGGGAATATAAAAATAGACTACATAAGAGGCGATATGAT
>URVP01000112.1 GCA_900551345.1 uncultured Eubacteriales bacterium | reverse complement strand
GCTCCATCCTTTATTCACCCCTAAAAAATGTTATAGAAATTATATCTTTATTTTAAACAATAGTCAATCCTTTTTGAAAATTGTATTGTTTTTTTTCAATATTGGGTGTATAATTACCATGATTAAAATGGGGGTGTATGTATATGCTTATAAATGCAGGCAAATTGCGTAAACAATACATAAGCAACAAGGTGTTTGCAGATTATATAAACGAAATTAAGACAGAAGCCGATAAGCTGAATTTTGATGAGCTGCTTAAAAGCATCGTTGTTGAGGGAAAATATGCACATGGATTTTACGGTGCCGGATATACTATTCTTAAAATTGCCAGTTTGAGATTGATAACCGGAGATGCCCGTAACGACGAACTCTTGAAACAAGCAATACTTAAAATGAGCAGTTATCCCGAGTGGGTCAGTCAAGGAAAAGGCAACGGTTGGGATACCGATCTACTTACGGGCGATATTTGCTCAACTCTAAGCATATCATATTACATATCCAAAGACCTTTTTACGAATGATGAGTGTGCGTTTATCGAAAAAAGCATATGCGAAAAAGGTATTATCCCCATATATAATGAATGGATAAATATTGAAACAAAAAGACATTGTTTGGACACCATGGGTCACAATTGGTGGTCGGTATGTGTAGGCGGTGCAGGTATTGCACTTCTTATGGCAGGTGACAGCCTTAAAGAAAAAGAGAAATACCTTGCAGATATAGTAGATGGATTTAAACAATGGCTTACCTATAAAGGAGATACTTTTTACAATAAGCACCGTAATTTTGGTAATGACGGGGATTATATTGAATTTGCGGGATATATGCTGTATGGTCTTTGTAACTTTACGATTTTTGAGGAACTTTACCGTAGAAAAACCGGAAGCAGAGAACTTATTGATGTGGTCCCTCTCAATAAGACTTGTGATTATATATTAAGTCTTGTCCATGATGTAAATAATGATGGAGAATTAAGCTTTGCAAAAATCAGCGATACACATTCGGCTAACAGTAACAGACTTATTTTTCTTTACCTTGCAAATCTGTATCAGCGAGGTGATATGGTAACCGCATATGTACATTTTAAGCATAACAGTGTAAACGGGCTGGACTTTATACATTTTGAAAATTTAACGGAAATGCCTGAACCTATTGAGCAAAAGCCCTTATCGATATTTAAAAACAGCGGCATTGCAGTATATAGAGAAAATGATATTTTTATGCCTGTTAAAACGGGCGAAACGGGGTGTCACAACCACCGTGATACGGGAAATTATATGATTACATATAGGAATACCGAAATAGTTGTTGACAGCGGGACTTGCACTTATTCTAAGGAGGAGTATCTGCCTTATTTTTGTGCTCCCGATGCACATAATGTTATTCTTTTTAACGGTCAAGGTGTTCGTGAGGACGGAATGTACGGCGGAGGAATCCACGGTATGGGAAGCATAGAGAGCAGTATAGATAAAAAAGGGTTTAAATACATTCTTGCTGACTGTACCTTGCCGTATATGAGTATACTGCAAAAGAATTTCAGACACTTTGTTATGCTTAAAGATGCGATTTTTATAATAGATGATGTATATGCAGAAAGAGAGGGAGAATTTGAATCCTTGCTGCACTATGCAGGTCATCTTATTGGCAGCGGTGATGAACAATACATTGAAAACCGCAATGTCCGTGTCAAAGTTATGCATATTGCACCTTTTGATTTTAAACTTGAAGAAAAACAAGGAATGTACGAAGAAAACGGCGTTACCAAACAGCGCAAATACATAAGCATAAAGGCGAAATCAGAAAACAGAAAGCAAAAATTCGTTCGTGGTTTTATCTTTGATGAAAGGCTGCGTATCACGAAAAAAAGAACCGGAGATATTCTTGAAATATTAATTGATAGAGATGCAGTTACGGAAAAATTGCTGATTAATTACGGTATTGATAAGGTTGATATGTTTAACAGCCCTCATTTTGAATATGGTGATGTAAAAACCAATGCATTTATAACTTATATAAAAGAACAAGATGGCGAACTTATAAATGCGGGAGTTATTAATGGCTTTTATCTTAAATACAAGGGTAAGCTGCTTTATTCTGACACCGTAAACAATGAAATTTATATTTAGCTTTATAAAGAGGAGAAAATAAATTGAAAAACTTAAGTGAGCTTGAAATAGGCAAAAAAGGAATAGTGATTACCGTGGGAGGCGAAGGTGCACTTCGCAGAAGACTTCTTGATATGGGCATTACTCCCAAAACGATTGTTATGGTGCGTAAAGTGGCACCTCTGGGAGATCCTATTGAAATTAACCTGCGAGGATATGAACTGACATTACGCCGTGATGATGCTCAGAAAATTGAGATTGAGGAGATCGATGCATGAAAAATATAACTTTTGCTCTTATCGGAAATCAAAACTGCGGCAAAACGACTCTTTTTAATCAGCTTACCGGCAGCAATCAGCATGTAGGCAATTTTCCGGGCGTTACGGTTGAAAAAAAGGTTGGTATTATAAAAAATCATCCCGAAGCATCGGTAGTGGATTTGCCGGGTATATATTCTCTTGCTCCTTACACATCGGAAGAGGTAGTAACCAGAGACTTTTTGCTTAACGAAAAGCCTGATGCGATAATTAACATTCTTGACGCTACCAATATAGAAAGAAATTTATACCTGACATTGCAGCTGATTGACCTTAATATGCCTATGATTCTTGCATTTAATATGATGGACGAGGTTGAGGCAAACGGTAACTACATAAATGTAAAAGAGATAGAGAAGCAGCTGCAAATTCCGGTAGTCCCTATTTCTGCAAGTAAAAAATCTGGAATAAGCGAACTTGTGGAGCGTGCCTTAAAAACTGCACAGGATAAGACTCGTCCGGGAATACATGATTTTTGTTCGGGTCAGGTTCACAAAGCCATACATTCTATAGGAAATCTCATAGAAGATAATGCAGCGGCTGCTGATATTCCCGTACGCTTTGCTGCCACAAAGCTGGTTGAGGGTGACCAGCCTATGATGAAAACTCTTGACCTCTCTGAAAATCAGATTGATATTATTGGGCATGTAACCGATGATATGGAAAAGGCTCTCGGTACAGATAGAGAGGCAGCGCTTGCCGATATGCGATATGACTACATAGAAGGACTTTGTAAAAAGACGGTAGTAAAGCGTGTTACTGAAAGTCGGGAACATATTCGTTCTTTAAAAATTGACAGCGTGCTTACTCATCGTATATGGGCGATTCCGATTTTTCTAGGTATAATGCTTACAGTTTTTTGGCTGACTTTTGGTGTGATAGGTGCTTTTTTGAGCGATTTGCTCGAAAAGGGGATTGAGATATTTACACAGTTTTCTTCAAATGCACTTACTTCGTGGGGTATCAGTGATTGGATGCATTCTTTGATTATTGACGGTATTTATGCCGGTGTTGGAAGTGTTTTGTCATTCCTTCCTATTATTGTAGTGCTGTTTTTCTTCCTTTCAATTCTTGAAGATAGCGGATATATGGCACGAGTGGCATTTGTTATGGATAAGGCTCTTAGAAAAATAGGACTTTCGGGTCGTTCGTTTGTCCCTATGCTGATAGGCTTCGGATGTAGCGTGCCTGCAATAATGGCAACGAGAACTCTTTCGGGTGAACATGACAGAAAAATGACGATTTTGCTCACTCCGTTTATGTCTTGCAGTGCCAAATTACCTATATATGCATTGTTTACAGCGGTGTTTTTTGAAAAATACCGGGCGCTTGTTATGATTGTTCTTTATCTCATGGGTATTTTGGTCGCTATATTATGCGGCCTTTTACTTAAAAGCACGGTTTACAAAGGAGAACCTGTTCCTTTTGTTATGGAACTTCCGGCATACCGTCTTCCGTCAGCAAAGAGCATTACCCTTCTTATGTGGGACAAGGCGAAGGATTTTCTGCAAAGAGCTTTTACCATTATCTTTGTTGCAACTATTGCAATATGGGTTCTGCAAAGCCTTGATATACATTTTAATATGGTTACGGACAGTGCAGACAGTATTCTTGCCCTTATAGGACGGTTTATTGCCCCAATCTTTGCACCTCTTGGGTTTAATGACTGGCGCGCAGCAACAGCGCTTCTTACCGGTCTTACTGCGAAAGAAGCTGTTGTTAGTACATTCGCCGTTTTGGGAGTACAAGCACAAGAACTTGTTCAGCTTTTTACACCTTTAAAAGCTTTTTCATTTTTAACATTTACTCTTTTGTATATGCCATGTGTTGCAGCAATGGCGGCAATCCGCCGAGAGTTGGGGTCTGTTCGTCAGGCAGTTTTAGCAATGATTTTTCAAACCGGTGTTGCATGGGTAGTTGCCATGATTGTTTATACGGTGGGTAGATTGATTGGATTTTATTAATAATTTAACTTAGTATAAATAGCACCCCCCTGATCTCAAAAAAATGAGTACAAGGGGGGTGAATTTATATAACAATCATATTTTGGTTGTAAGAAAGAATACTATATTATGGTTTTAGTTAAGCAGTGCAATTGCCAATGTTAAATATCCTGCAAAGCTTACCCATATTAAATAAGGTATTTGCAAATATGCTGCTGTTTTATTGATTTTGTAAAATTTATATATCATAATGATAATAAGCAGCAAAAGCAGCAGCAGCCAGAAAAATGCGAAATAAAACGCTCTTAGATTAAAGAAAATTATTGACCATAAGAAATTTACTGCAAGCTGCAAACCGTATACAGTAAGAGCACTTCGTTTGGCCGGACCGGTTGAAAGGCAGATAATACTTGAAGAAATACCCATAAGCACAAATAATAATGTCCACACAACCGGGAAAAGCCACGAGGGTGGAGAAAGGGGCGGCTGAACTATTTCAGAATACAGATCGGACCCACCGCCTGTTAAAAACGCAGAAAGTCCGCCTACGGCAAGGGCAATAAAGATATTAAAAGCATATACTTTAAATTTATTCATACGCTTCAAGTCCTCCTTTTAACAATAATTTTTTATATTATTTTATTCGTATTGATTACATATATAACATTATATAATTATTTTTCGTATAACTATTGACAAAGCTTCATGGTTCTGATATACTGATAAGCAATTTAAGGAAGGTTTGAATTATGGAAGATAATACTACCGGCGAGGCCGGCGGGCGACGAATTTATTTTATGAATATAAAAGACATAGTCTGTGTTTTTTAACTCAGGCTGTGTCTTTTTGTGCTTTTTAATTAAGAATCGGAGGGATTTTTTTTGGACATAGGTACAATAATACAATTATTACTTTTGCAGCTTGTATTGATTTTACTTAATGCTTTTTTTGCAGCGGCTGAGATTGCAGTAATATCGCTTAATACTAAC
>URVP01000111.1 GCA_900551345.1 uncultured Eubacteriales bacterium | reverse complement strand
GTAATAGCCGCAGCTATTACAGTCGGGCTGTACTTATTTCCAATATCGTTCTGAAGAATCAGAACAGGTCTTACTCCGCCCTGTTCACTTCCGATTACAGGGCTTAAATCTGCATAGAAAATATCTCCTCTTTTTACAATCACGCTATTCACACTCCGATAGTTTTTCCTCGTATGAGAGATATTGACGGTTATCTGCTTCAAGTGCAAACTCGGCTTCTTCAAGGTTGATTTTACCCATCAACTGATAGCCCTTTATCATTTGTTTCTCTAGTTTTTCATAATCGCGCTGTTCAAGATACAAGCGCAGTGCCTTTCTGATAAGTTCACTGCGGCTTATGCCGTCTTCCTTTGCATACTCATCTGCACCCTCAATCAACTTATCAGATAAGTGCAGAAGCATTTTCTTTTGCTCTGCCACACTAATCAAGCCCCCTTTTATACACTTTTGGTATTCTGCGTCAGAATACATTCGGCTAACTACTTGTATATATAATCTATATCTCTAATATATATACTGATATTATATATCATTATGTAGCTATCGTCAATGTTAATTTATACCAGATAATTCTTTACCGCAGAAATTTTTCCGTCCTTAGTATAAACACGGGGAACTCGCCTTCCGATGTCACACAGGATTTCGTAGCTTATGGTATTTTTCCACTTCGCAACCTCCTCTATTGAAACCTGAGAATCACCTGACTTTCCGAAAAGGGTGATTTCATCTTCAACACTTATATTATTGACACCGTTTAGTTTAATCATACATTGATCCATACAAATTGTTCCAACAACGGGGACTCTTACTCCTCCGGCTATTACATATGCCTTTCCGGACATACTGCGGGAATAACCGTCCGCATAACCAACAGGTATTGTTCCGATTACATCGCCTTTTTGAGCGGTATAACGGCATCCATAGCTTACACCCTCGTCACCGTGCATGGTTTTTATCTGAGTTAAAATAGTTTTCAGTTGCATTACAGGTTCTAAATCTATATCCCATTTTACTTCATCAGATGGCTCAACACCGTAAAGAATGATACCGGCACGCACCATATCAAGATGCATATGCGGGTATCTAAGCAGTGCGGCACTGTTGCAAACATGTTTAATCGGTATGGATACTCCTGCTTTTTCAAGAAGGTCTGACATATTCATAAACCGGGCAAACTGAGCCTCTGTAAGAGGATCATCAGCTGAATCAGCCATTGCAAAATGTGTAAACATTCCTTCGATTTTTATACAAGGAAGTTTAGACACTTTTATAATTTCATCCAATGCAGCACTGTTAACACTTTCATCATCACTGCACACAAAGCCCACACGAGACATACCGGTATCCAGTTTAATATGAATTTTACACTCTTTACCCAACTTAACAGCTTCATCTGAAAAGTGCTTAGCCATATCATATCCCATTACAGCAGGCTGAATATCATATTTTATAATTCTCTCAGCCTGAGACATGGGGGTATACCCCAGCAGCATTATGGGGTTATCTATGCCGTTATTTCTAAGCTCTACCCCTTCATCTGCAAACGCTACGGCAAAACAGTAAGCGCCGCAATCGGAAAGGGTACGAGCAACTTGTGCAACCCCATGTCCGTATGCATCGCTCTTTATAACCGCAAGTATTTTGGTATCGCTGCTGACTCTGTCTTTAATAGACTTAAAATTATGCTCAAGTGCATCAAGAGACACCTGCGCCCATGTTCGTCTGACAAAATTATTATCTAACATTATTTACATTACACCCTTCACTATATCAATCGCTTCGCCGATACAATTTATTATATCAGTCGGCAGCATGGAATAGATTCCTTTGTATTCTTTGGCAACATCACCGCTTAAACCGTGCAGATATACACCGGCTATTGCAGCATCTGCGGCGCAAAGTCCCTGCCCCATCAGGGATACTATTATTCCGGCAAGCACATCTCCGCTTCCGCCGGTTGCCATGCCTTGGTTGCCCGTAGCATTTATATAAGCTTTTCCATTGGGTAAAGCAACAACAGTTCCCTGTCCTTTGAGAAGTGTAACAGCTCCGTATTCTGCTGCAAAATCCGCAGCCGCCTTAACTCTGTCAGCGTATATCTCATCAAGAGTAAGTCCCGTCAGCCTTGAAAACTCCACAGGATGAGGGGTCAGTACAACTGTTTTACCCTTTATTAAATCTATATTTTCTGAAAGTATGTTAATGCCGTCTGCATCGATAACCATAGGTATATCGCAGCTTTCAACAATTTTATTGAACGCTTTTTTAGTTTCATCGGTTACCGAAAGCCCACACCCTATAACAAGTGCATCCGACTTTTTAATATGAGATATAACAGTGTCAGCGGCATTTTCGCAAATGGCGCCTTCATACTCAGCCACAGGAATTGTCATCGCCTCAGTCAGCACACTTTCCATAGCTATATTAAGAGATCGGGGAATAGCAAGTTTTAAAAGTCCGCTGCCACAGCGAAGTGCTGCCTCACAGCATAGCTTTGCAGCTCCCGTCATACCCTCTGAACCGGCTACCGCAAGTATTTTGCCGCAGCTTCCCTTGTGGGCATCAGTGCTTCGGTCGGGAATAATACTTTTTACATATTCTCGGCTTATGCTCTCGGTTGTAATATTTTCCCTTTCAACCGATTGTTTTGGAATGGATATGCTTTTAACTACAAGTTTTCCGATATTGGACGACCACATCTGCCCCTGCTTAACGCAGCAGAATGTAACTGTCTTATCCGCTTTGACGCTTATTCCGCAGGGCAATCCGCTTTTGGCGTCTGTACCGCTGGGAATGTCTACACAGCAGACATAGCTGTCTGTTTTATTAATATAATCAATAATCTGTCTTTCGGGTTGGCGAACTTCACCGGAAATTCCTGTTCCCAGCAAAGCATCTACAATAACATCATATTCACCAAGCCCGTCAATTGCAACAAATGGAATACCAATACTTTTTGCAATATTATAATTGGTAATTGAGTCTTCCGTCTTTGGAGGTCCTGCTGCCAATATATCTACGCATTTACCGCCGGCATAAAGCTGTCTTGCAATTGCATACCCGTCTCCGCCATTGTTGCCGGTACCGCAAACCACCAAAAAGCTTTCGGCGTTTACGGGCAATTCACATACAACGGCTGAAGCGGCATTTTCCATAAGCAGTATTGACGGCACACCCATATCTACGGCTGTTTTATCTATATTTCTCATTTGAGCAGGGGTAACTATTTTCATATACAATACAAACCGCCTTTCTTTTCACTCAATATAAGCCGTCACAAAAGCAACGGCATATAAATCGCAATGAGATATTGATAAATGTGCACTTTTACCATTAATAAAAGGTTTGCCTTGGTCATCGTGAAGAATTTCATAATCTTCTATAAGTCCGCCCATAGCTTTCACTGCGGCTTCCTTAGCTGCAAACATGCCGGCATATGTCTGATAGGGATTAGTCCTTTCCATTGCATAGGCACGCTCACGCTCAGTATAAACCCTATCTAAAAACCTTGGAGATGAAACCGCTTTTTTTATGCGTTCTATCTCTATTATATCAGTACCCACACCGGTAATCTTCATCTTCTTCTCCTTGAAATCGCCTCGAGTATACGCTCAGACGGCTGAAAATACAAACAAGTTTTAATACCATTCTTATTAAAAACCGCTCCGTAAGTTTTAGGAGAGTTAATATCGCTTTCAGCATGAATTGTCAAACCGGGATTAATCTGTTTGATACGGTTAATAAAATCTTCGCTTACGGGCTCAAACACTTCAAACGCCTTAGTATCTATTGTAAGAATGTGCTTTCTGCGTTTTTTGTTCGTTATTCTGTCAATGTCAAGCTCTCCGTTGGTCACAGCATATTCATACTCGATATTGCGTGATGTAATTACCCTGTACGCTGCATAAATAATACCCACAACCAACCAAAACAAAATTACTATATAAGTGGAGATTATTTCAATTGACAACACAATAAAGCAGCATAAAAAAGCCCCTATACAAGCCGCAGCCCATATTAAATAATCCTTTATATCCTTCTTTTTTTTCACAATATATTCATTGTAACTATCCATATTTTTACACCTACTTTATGTATCCGCCGTCCTCAATTATCTGACTGCGAAGAAGCTGAACATCAATACTATGTACATCAACATGATTTGAATCTTTTGCTATAACGGCAGCTTTTCCTGCGGCTTCGCCCATGCAAAGACAAACAGGCATTACCCTTGTACTGCCCTGAACAGCCCTGTCAGTAGAAATGCTTCTGCCGGCAACAAGAGCATTGGTAAGACCCTTGGGCGTAAGGCATCTGTAAGGAACACCGTGAGATTCTCCTTTGCCGTATCTGCATGTTCTTGAGGAAAGGTCTAATTTACCTTCGTTTATAAGTTTAGCCTCATCTGCGGTATGATGCACATCAATGTAGTAACAGTTACGGCAAATTTCATCCTCAAAGGTTCTTCTTTCCATATAATCCTCTGTTACAAGCACATAATCTCCGAGTATTCTTCTGCTTTCTCTTATTCCCATAAGAGGTGCTGTCAATGATACTTTAGAGTCTGCGAATGCCTTGGGATGATAATCAATCAGCGCACGATGAATTTCATGGGCAAGCTTTCTGCCTTTTAAAAGTGCATCGGTTACACTGTGTGGGTCAGTATTGTCTACGCCCCACAAATGTCCTGCATTAAATCCAATAACTCCGGGTGATACTTCGTTATTACACAAATGGGTATCGGGAATATCATATTTACCCGACGCAACAATTTTATGAATAGGGCTGTTAGGGTTATGAGGATGCAGCCACTCTCCATTTTTATATCCGTACAGGTCTACATTGCTTACCTCAAAGCAATGTGAAGCAGGCTGATACCCCCCCTCGTCCTCTATGGGTATAATTTGTGCACCTGCCCAGGCTGCAAGATCTGCATCGCCGGTACAATCAATATAGACCTTAGCTTTATAGGCAGTAAGACCTGATTTGTTGCTGACTATTATGGTCTTAACCTCACCGTCCTCAGCTTCTACTGCACTCAGCATAGTATTAAAAAGGATGTCAGCGCCCGACTCGGTAACCTTTTTATCATATACCCTCTTAAGTATCTCGGGGTCTATGGGTACCCAGTCCACATCCTCCTCTTTTACATGGTCAATGCCCTTTTTGGATTCCTGGAATATTTCCTCTGCTATTCCCTTATATACAATCTGTTCTTTATCAGAAAAAGGACACCACGCCGGTATAAGGCCCATTGTTCCCATACCTCCGAGACATCCGGTAGCTTCTATAAGTAAAGTTTTTGCTCCTCTTCTTGCTGCCGATATAGCCGCAGCACAGCCTGCAGGTCCTCCGCCCGCTACGATAACTTCATACT
>URVP01000110.1 GCA_900551345.1 uncultured Eubacteriales bacterium | reverse complement strand
TCACTCTGTCTTTTTTCGACCAACCGACAGGAACAGCTACAACAGCTGTTCCTGTTTTTTGTCCTTTAAAGATTTATTTACAAAAACCCCACCTATTATTTAAAACCCAGTTATACCCAATACACATTTACCGTTTATACTGTAATCACAGTCAAAGGAAAGGAGTGGAGCAAAGCAGCAGGATAAAATCGGAACAAAATTCCTTATTATTTTATCATATTCTTTATTCATAATATATCTTCCTTTCCCTTTGGAGCTTCCCCCAGTATTTTATATAAAAAGTTTATTGCATCATCCATATCTATTCCGTTATGGCCTTTATCAGGCTCATAGTGCAATATTATTTCAATGTCATTATATTCCTTGATATTCTTCATTCTCTCTGCATTCTTTAAAAAAGGCGCAAGCTGTGTTGAATTGTCAGCAGGCGAGCACAGATTTACATGCACATACATTTTTGGAACATATCCATGTTTTTCAAAGGCGTCCAATACGCTGAATCTTTCTTTATAATCCAGTGCGGCACTGATATTATCAAAACAAAAAGTTATTACAGAATCCAATGCATCTTTAAAAATCCAGTTTCGCACATCAAGCTGTGCATTGTCTGCAACGACCTTAGCACCTTTAAGGTATATCCCCGTTATGATGGATAGATACCCGCCTGCCGAAGTTCCGTACACAGCTGTATCCTCAAGGCGAATACCCATCTTTTCTATAAGTGTTTTTAAGATAAGGCTGCTGTTTTCAAGATAATAGTTTTCATTTTTGCCGATGCCCCATCCCAACTGCAAAAAACCGTTAATATAAAGTGTAGGGTCCATACAGAACACTGTCGAGGTTCTGAGAATTGACGCCCAGCTGTGCCGCTGGAACACGGGGACGGTTACATTGCCTTCTGCCACGGCGCCGTTATGAAAGACTATAAGCTTATCATTGCCGCTTCTTCTGTTTATAAGATATTCATAAGGAACATTGTCCTTTATGACTCTGAGCACATACATATAATCTACGGGCACTTCATAATCCGGCAATTCATGGTCATAAATGGTAACCTCGGGATACGGCAGCTTTTTCATCTTGGTGTTGGAATTTTTTCTTTGTATGGTGCTGTCTATAAGCAGGGCTGTTTTCTCAACCTCGGTTTTAAGTTCATATTCATCACCCATATCAAAAATTTCCCTGTATCCGTCGTATTTGTTAAGATAACGGGTTAAAACCGATGCAAGCTCCTGGGAGTCATAATTGATAATACTGCCGCAGTTATATTTTTGCGTCAATTATTTTGCCACCCCCACATCCGTCGAGATAATAGGGGTATTTAGCATAACGCTTTCCACCAAAGCAAGGCTGAACCCCTCACTTAAAGAAGTCAAAACGGTTGCTATACTGTTTTTAATGTAAGGATAAGGATTTTCAATAAAGCCCAAAATCTTCACATTGTCTTTAAGATCATTTTCATTAATATACTGCGTGAGTTTTGCTCTGTCATCACCATCCCCCAAAAGGTAAATCATAAAGTCATCACGCTGTTTTTTTTACTTCGTTTGCTGCCTGAAGCAGCAGCATCTGATTTTTGTTATAATCCAATCTGCCCAATGTGGTGAACAGTTTTTTATCAGGAAGAGGGATTCTCTCCCTGCTCAGTTCTTTTATTTTATCTGCGTTAACCGAATTGGATATTTTAACAACATTTTCTGTAATGCCGAACAAATCGCTTAATGCTTTTTGCACTCCGTCCGAAATAACAGCGATGGAGTCGAAGCATTTCAAAACATTTGCCTGCATTTCAAAACATTTGCCTGCATTTCATGTTCCTGTTTCACCTGTTTATACTGATTGGAATTTTCATCAAGCTTAGTATAATCCAGCTCACTCATGTCCCCCCTGATCCAGATAATCTTTGCACCGCATTTAATATATGAAGCAAAGTAGGAGGGCGCATTATGATTGCACGCAACAATGCAGTCGTATCTTTCTTTTATCAGTTTATTAAAATTTAAAGGACTCGCAAGCAAGCCGTAATAGCGGTTAAGAGCCGCCTGCTCGTCAAAACCCTCCGCTGTATAATCTATCAGCGAATCCAATATTTTAATATTTTTATTAAAAATGGAGCTTTCCGAGTATTTGAACAGAGGCAGGATGCTAATGTCGTATTCATCCTTATTAAGACGATTAAGTACATCAGCCAATGATTTTTCCGTGCCGTATCCATAAGAAATGCTCCATGTTATAAATAATAGTTTTTTCATTATATCTACCTGTACTATAATATGCAAACCGCATTGTAATGGTGTGGAAGGACAAAGTATTAAAAATCGTATACTCCACTTGTAAATGCACAAAAAAACACGCTTGCAAAAGCAAGCATGTTTTTTAAACTCTGTAATACTTTTTATTGGGATAGTCATCATTTAGCTGTTCTATATGGTCAAGAGCCTTACCCGTACCGATTGCAACGCAGGATATGGCATTTTCAGCTATGCGGCAGTCTATTCCCGTCTCCTTGGTTATAAGTTTGTCAAGTCCTTTAAGGAGGGAGCCTCCGCCCGTCATAACTATTCCGTTTGTACTGATGTCTCCCACCAGTTCGGGAGGAGTTTCCTCTACCACCAGCTTAACCGCCTCAACAATCTGCATTGCTGTTTCCACAAGAGTTTCGATAAGGTCTGAAGAGCTTATAGTAAAGCTTTTGGGAAGTCCGGTTATCAGGCTTCTGCCCTTGGATTCAATAATATTATCAATAGATGTGAGAGTACCATCGTCATATACCATACCGATTCTGCGTTTTATACCTTCTGCGGTTCTTTCCCCGATAAGAATGTTAAAGCGTTTTCTGACATATTTTATAATTGCATCGTCGAATTTGTCGCCTGCAACCTTAATGGATATACTCTTTACTATTCCGCCAAGGGAAATTACAGCTATATCCGTTGTACCGCCGCCGATATCCACAACAAGTCTGCCGCACGGCTTTGATATATCAAGGTCTGCGCCTATGGCAGCAGCCATGGGTTCTTCAATAAGATGGGTTCTGCTGGCACCCGCCTGAAGGGCAGCATCACGAACGGCTCTTTCTTCCACTTCGGTAACACCGCTGGGAACACACACAATAATCCGAGGTTTAATGATTCTGCGGCGGCATATCTTATCAAGGAAATATTTTAGCATCATTTCCGTCATATGATAATCCGAAATAACACCCTCACGCAGCGGACGAATTGCAACTATATTGCCGGGAGTTCTGCCCAGCATACGCTGCGCCGCCGATCCTACAGCAAGGAGCTGTCCGCTTGTGGTATCAACCGCAACTACGGAAGGTTCTTCTATAACAATACCCTTTCCCTTTACATATACAAGTACTGTTGCAGTACCCAGGTCTATTCCTATATCCCGTGAAACACTGCCGAATTTTTTAAACAATCCGAACATATGGCTATCTCTCCTTATTTTTTAAGTGCCTCTGCCTTATCTGTCTTTTCCCAGGGCAAATCGAGATCTTTTCTGCCGAAATGTCCGTAAGCTGTAACCTGTTTATATATAGGTCTTCTTAAATCCAGTGTTTTTATTATGCCGGCAGGAGTAAGGTCAAATTCCCTCTTAACCCTTTTTTCGATTTCATCAAGAGGTATGGTTTCGGTTCCGTATGTGTCAATAAGAACAGAAACAGGCTCTGCTATGCCTATAGCATAAGCAAGCTCTATCTGACACTTTTTGGCAAGCCCTGCGGCAACAATATTTTTAGCCACATATCTGGCAGCATAGCTGGCACTGCGGTCAACCTTTGTTGGGTCTTTTCCCGAAAAACTTCCGCCGCCGTGTGCTGCGTATCCGCCGTATGTATCAACTATAATCTTTCGTCCGGTAAGACCGCTGTCACCCTGAGGGCCTCCCACTACAAAGTTTCCTGTAGGATTAATAAAGTATTTTGTATCATTAAGAAGCTCAGAGGGAACAATGGGTTTAACAACATTATCTATTATATCCTTATGTATCTGTTCCTGACTCACATTCGGGTCATGCTGTGAAGATACAACTATGGTGTCTATGCGAACCGGCTTATCACCGTCATATTCTACGGTAACCTGCGTCTTGCCGTCCGGGCGAAGATAAGGCATCGTTCCGTTTTTACGCACCTGTGTAAGACGCATTGCCAGTTTATGTGCATAATATATGGGCATGGGCATAAGCTCGTCCGTTTCATCACAAGCGAATCCGAACATCATACCCTGGTCACCTGCACCGTCACGGTCAACGCCCAAAGCTATATCCGGTGACTGCTTGTCCAGTGCAGTAACAACACCGCAGGTGTGACAGTCAAAACCATACTTTGCACGGTCATATCCGATTTCTTCAACAGCTCCCCGTGCGATAGACTGAATATCAATCTGTGCTGTAGTAGTTATTTCGCCCATAATCATCATAAGGCCTGTTGTAACAACGGTTTCGCATGCAACCCGGGCATTTTTGTCCTGAGCGAGTATGGCATCAAGCACAGCGTCAGAAACACGGTCGCAAATTTTATCCGGATGTCCCTCAGTAACAGATTCCGATGTAAAAAAGCGTTTCATTTGTAACATTTCCTTTCAATTCAAATTGACTGCATAATATTTATACCGCCTGCGGAAAGAGCAATCATTATAAGACCCGCAGCAACAACCCCTGCCGCTATGGAGGGGAATGCATCCTTTATACGCATGTCCATAAATGCAGCTACAAGAGCTCCTGTCCATGCACCGGTTCCCGGAAGGGGAATTGCAACGAACAGAAAAAGACCGAGCATTTCATATCGTTTAACCTTTTCTACATTGCGGTTTGCCTTTTCCATGCAATAATCAACAAACTTTTTAAGAGGCGGTATACGGTTGTTAATAAACTCAAAAATAGGTCTGATAAATAGTATAATAAAGGGGACTGGGATTAAATTTCCCAAAACGGCTACAAGGTATGTAGACCACATGGGCAGATCCAATCCTATTGTTCCTATAGGTATGGCACCTCTCAGCTCTACAATGGGAACCATGGACCAGAGCAAAACCGTTAAGTATTTTATCAACATGTGTGTTAGTTCTCCTTTGAAGAATTGTTATCTTTAAGGTAATCTCTTATTTCTGTCAGAAGCTTTACCTCTTCGGAGGGCTCAGGCGCAGGCTTGGGCTCCTCCGCTTTTTTCCGTTCGAAATGGTTTACAACCTTAACAAACATAAAAACCGAAAAAGCAATAATAAGAAAATCAACGATAGACTGGATAAAGCTTCCGTATGCAATTTTTGAATTAAATATCGTAAGCGACAATTCGGAAAAATTGACCTTTCCCGTAGGAATTGCCACAATCGGCATAATAACATCATTAACAAGAGATGTGACTATCTTGCCGAAAGCGCCGCCGATGATAACACCCACCGCCAGG
>URVP01000109.1 GCA_900551345.1 uncultured Eubacteriales bacterium | reverse complement strand
GTTTGACTATGCAAAACAAAATCCGGTTACGGGCAGATATGAATATAAAAGAATAAACATTAAACCATAAAAATGTAAAGACGGGGCTGTGCATTAAGCAGCAGCCCCGCCGTTTTATTTATTTTCCGAATCAAAATAAAGTTTTTCGATTTTTGCTTTGTTTTCTTTTATTCCGGTAATTATTTCTTCAATGCTGTTTTTTTGTTCTTCAAAAGCCATTGCCCCAATGCAGGGCTTTTCGCCCGTATGATTATCCGAGGCACCGAATGGGGTAAGACCGTATGAGCGTGCGTAGTTTTCAGCCATTTGATTTTCAAAATCGGTTCTGCTTGCATTAAATGTTTCAACAGCGTCCACATGGCGTGGGAAAAGCCGTATATGGTCAATGTATGCAGCTTCTCTGAACGGGTGAGCATGCACAATAAAACCGCCGCACTCTCGCACAAGCAGACAATACTCGCTGACAGATATATCCATAATCTGCGGATTTTCCAAAAGCCATTTTTCGTCCAATCCGTAGGTAAGAAGGTCCATTCCTCCGTGACCGTATTCCCAGCCGAAAAATACTTTTATTCCTAACTTCTCTCCTGCCTCCTTGGCATTTAAATACCCTTGCATAAACTTTTCTATCCTCTTTTTATAGGACAGATATCGGGGCGCTGTGGTATTGCCGTTAAGAAAGTGGTCTGTAATGCAAATACCGTCAAAACCCAGTCCGTGATAAAACTTTACCAGCTCTGCTGCGCTTATGTGTGCGCATTTGCTGCCCTCAGAGGTGTGTGAATGCAGTTCGTACAAATACATATAAAAAACTCCTTGTCATTTATTATGCCGTCTTTATTGTATCATAAAAATTAAATTCTTTCCATACAGTTTAAATAAAATTTTGCTTTTTATTTTAAAGAGTGTTATACTTATAGTTACAATCATCATAAGGAGGATTTTTTTCATGAATGTATGTGTATACGGTGCGTCGGGTATATCTCTTGACGAAAAATATATAACTGCAACAGAACAGCTGGGCAGAAAGATAGCCGAAAGAGGCTGGGATATGGTTTTCGGAGGCGGAGCAAACGGTATGATGGGTGCTGCCGCACGGGGAGTGTACGAGAAGGGCGGAACCATTATCGGCGTTGCTCCAAGATTTTTCAGTGCGGACGGTATGCTTTTTGACAATTGCAGTCAGCTTATCCGTACCGATACAATGCGTGAGCGTAAGCAGATTATGGAGGATAAGGCAGATGCTTTTATTATGACACCCGGCGGTATAGGCACATTTGAAGAGTTTTTCGAGATTCTAACCCTTAAACAGCTGGGCAGACATACAAAACCAATTGCGGTTTTTAATGTGGCGGGATATTTTGACGCCATGGCGGAAATGATGGAAAATGCCATAAGAGGCCGATTTGTCCGTGAAGAGATAAAAAATATTTACGGTGTATATGAAAATCCGGATGAGCTGCTTGATTATATTGAAACCGCAGACAGAACCGAGTACTGCGTGTATGATTTAAAGGATATAAAGCCTCAATAATCTCTTATTAACCGGAGATTCAGAAAAAATAAACAAAAAAGCTCTTCCATTTTATGCGGATTTATGGTAATATATAATTAAGTACTATAATAGGAGATGATAAGAATGCCGGTAAAAAATTATTCAGCAATTACACCCGAATTATATGAGCTTTCGGAACTTTGCATATCTAACAGCAAAATAGATCCTCAGCTATATACGGTACATGATGTAAAAAGAGGTTTAAGAGACAACGATGGTAAGGGAGTGCTTACCGGTCTTACTGAAATCTCAAATATTGTTTCAAAAAAAGAAGTTGACGGTCAGCTTGTTCCCTGCGAAGGAAAATTGTATTACAGGGGAATAGATGTGGAGGACCTTGTGGAGGGCTTTGCTCAGGAAGACCGATTCGGTTTTGAAGAAACCGTTTATCTGCTGCTTTTCGGTAATTTGCCCAATAAAGAGCAGCTTGACGAATTTGGCAAATTGTTGGCTAAATACCGTACTTTGCCTACCAATTTTACCCGTGATGTAATCATGAAGGCACCTAATCGGGATATTATGAATATCCTGGCAAGATGCGTGCTTACTCTTTATTCGTATGATAAAAATGCAAATGATACAAGCATACCCAATGTGCTCAGGCAGTCCATACAGCTTATTGCCAATTTTCCCGTGCTGGCGGTTTATGCATACCGTGCATACCGTCATTTCGTAAAGGGAAAGGGTCTTATACTTCACAGCCCCGACCCCAAGCTGTCCACTGCTGAAAATATTTTGCGTCTGCTTCGTCCCAATAAGCAATATACTCATCTTGAGGCTAAGATTTTGGACATCGCTCTGGTGCTTCATGCAGAACATGGCGGCGGTAACAATTCTACATTTACAACCCATGTTGTAACCTCTTCGGGTACTGATACATATTCTTCCGTTGCAGCATCTCTTTGCTCATTAAAGGGACCAAAGCACGGCGGTGCAAATATTAAGGTTAAGCAGATGTTTACCGACCTAAAAAAGAATGTTAAGGACTGGTCTGATGACGAAATGATTAAAGACTACCTTCTTAAGCTCCTTAACAAAGAGGCTTTTGACAAATCAGGTCTTATCTACGGTATGGGTCATGCTGTTTATTCCATTTCCGACCCTCGTGCCGGAGTTTTCAAGCATTATGTGTCGATGCTTTCCAAAGAGAAGGGTCTTACCAAAGAATACGAGCTGTATAACAGCGTAGCAAGGCTTGCTCCGGAAGTTATTGCTTCAAAGAGAAAGATATATAAAGGCGTAAGCCCCAATGTAGACTTTTTCAGCGGATTTGCTTATGATATGCTGGGTCTTCCGGATGAGCTTTATACGCCCCTGTTTGCCGTAGCAAGAATTGCCGGCTGGAGCGCTCATCGTATTGAAGAACTTATTAACGGCAATAAGATTATCCGTCCTGCTTACAAGGCAGTTTTGGATGAGAGGGAATATGTGCCTCTTGAAAACAGATAATATTTAATTATAAATCCTCCGCGCGATGGTTTGGTAATCCTCTGCCCGGGGGATTTTAAAATACTTTGCAAAATAAATTTTGGTGAAACGATATGACAATATATGTAGATGCGGACGCTTGTCCCGTAAAAGGAATAATCGAAAAAACCGCAAAGGAGTTTTCCTTGCCCGTGGTTATGATTATCGATGTAAACCATATCCTACAATCCGATTACAGCGAAATTATAACGGTAAGTCAAGGCCGTGACAGTGTTGACCTTGTGCTTGTAAATCGTCTTAAACCCGGAGACATTGCGGTTACTCAGGATTACGGCGTGGCGGCGCTCGCTTTGGGGAAAGGCTGCCGTGCCATCGGTAACAGCGGACTTGTTTATGACAGCGGCAATATTGATAAGCTTATGTTTGAGCGTTTCTTAGGCGGTAAGGTACGCCGTGCCGGCAAAAAGGCGGGCAGAGCGTTCAATCCGAAAAAACGGACAAAACTTGATGATGAGCGGTTTGAAAAAAATTTCCGCCGCCTTATATGTGATGCTCTGCAATCGGCAGAATGAACCGTCAGATTAGAAAAATCAGTTAATCATAAAAAATAAGCTCCCTGAAGGCGTGTCTATAATCAGCACCAGTGTCTTTGTGTCGGTTTTATGATGCTTGCATCGCCTTGAGGGAGTTTTCTTATTCTTAATTTGTTATACAACCGCTAAAGTATGCAGCTGAGAGCCATCATGGCAAGCCCTTGGGTAAAATCACTGTATCCAAAGCCTATATCATTGTATTTTTTATAATCTTCCATTACACATGTACCTGCGGATCCGCTTTTTACATTGCCCTTTTCATCTATGTCTTTGATAAGGCAATTAAGAGCTTTGTCTGCATATAATTTGTAATCTTTGCAGTCGGGGAATATTTGACAGGCCTTATTTAAAGCATAGGCAAAAGCCGCTGTTGCGGACATTTCAATATATGTGTCCGGTTTATTCATCACAGTATGCCATCCGCCGCTTTTATCAATACAGTTTATTGTCCCCTCAAGATGTTTTTTAAAATTATTGCTGATAATGTCAAGACCTTTTGTTTCTTTGGGCAGCAAATTGAGCATCTCTGCCGAAGCTGCAGCAAACCAGCCGTTTCCTCTGCCCCAAAGTACGCCTTTGCGTGTTCTTTCGTTACAGTCATATCCGTGATAGATTAATCCTGTTTCATTATCTGATAAAAATTTGTAATGCAGCTCAAATTGTCTGACCGCTTCTTTTATATATGTTTCATCACTTATGTAAAGACCCCATTTAGCTAGAAACAGGCAGCCCATGAAAAGTGTATCTGCCCATATCTGATTATCGTATTTATTAACTGTGCAGGAGTGTTCAAAAGTACCACGGTCTGCTCTGGGTGCTTCTGAAAGACACCAGCTTGCAAAATTCTTGCATATTTTTATATATTCGTCTTTTTCGTATCCCCATTCCAAAAGAGCCATAATGCCCAGAAGAGGGGCTGTTGTGTTAATGCTGTAACCGAAATCCATCTTATCCAAATGGTATTTGAACCATTTTTCCATATAATCTGTAATGCATCTGTCACGGGCCTTTTCATAAGCTTTATAAAAACCGTACATAGCAACGCCTTTATTCCATTGCCATACATCCATTCCGTCCCCCGTACCGAAATCTTTCATTCCAACTTCGATTGTTCTTTTATATACTTTTTCCAATGTTGTCATATTATCATTCCTCCTCGTGTCTGCATCGAATACTTATTTTGTTTTTATTGGGAGACACCATATTAAACACAAGATTAATTGCCTCTTTATTAAGCACATCGCCTCTAATAACATCTATATCGTGTTCTTCGCCGCATCCTTCAAATTCAATCTGTGAGCTGTTGAATGAATAAACGCTTTTGCCCGAATTTTGTCGTATTACCCAATTGTTCATTTCGCTTGAATTTTCGCATGTAATCTGACCGCAGCTGTCCAGCATACAAACAAGCTGAGTGAAAAGATATTCAATACCCGTTGCAGACAGTTCAATTTCAATTCCGTCACTTAAAAGTGTTATTATACATTCTGCATAAAATTCCACTTTACCTATGTCTTCTCGTTCGTCGTTGGGCATTTTGCTGAAATTACCTTTGAACGGAGCGGTCTTTTCCTTTGGGAAAACCTGCCAGTATTTACCGCAGACTTTTGTAGCCATGCGATACTTGTTTTCATCAAGCTCTTCAATTGACGGAAATGAAATCCCTCCCATACCGAACCAGCCGGCGGTGAAACGAATCCCGAAAACTCTTGCATCTGCGAATTGTAGAAAAATAAAATCCGGCTGTCCTGCCATAAGAGTAACGCTTAAATCCCCGTTTCTGTATCTGAGAACACTGTCACCGAAACTGCTTCTTGTTTTGGGAACTTTGCTGACAGC
>URVP01000108.1 GCA_900551345.1 uncultured Eubacteriales bacterium | reverse complement strand
CAATCGTTTTCCGCCTAAGAAAAATGTCCCCGGTGAAATAATTTTCAGCGTAAAAAACCTATTCGCAAAAAAGGAAAACTCAGTACAGGATGTTTCTTTTGAATTAAGAAAAGGTGAGATTCTTGGCATAGCCGGATTGGTAGGCTCAAAACGAACAGAATTGCAGGAATTGATTTTCGGAATAAGAAATAAATCTGCGGGAGAAATGTATCTCCACGGAAATAAAATATCGAACAATTCTCCCAAAAACGCCATTAAAAACGGATTTGCAATGATAACGGAAGAACGCAGAGCAACCGGTATATTTGCAGGGCAAAGCATAGGATTTAATTCCGTTATAGCGAATATAAAACGATATTCCAAATTTGGGTTTTTAAACAATCGTAAGATGTCCGAGGATGCTAAATGGGTTATTTCGAGTATGTCTGTAAAAACTCCTGATGAAAAAACCAGAATAAAAAACCTGTCCGGAGGAAATCAGCAAAAGGTCATTATAGGACGCTGGCTTCTTACAAACCCTGAAATACTGCTTATGGACGAACCAACTAGAGGTATTGATGTTGGAGCAAAATATGAAATATATCAGCTCATTTTGTCATTGGCAGAAAAAGGGAAAGGCGTAATAATAGTCTCATCAGAAATGCCTGAGCTTCTGGGTATATCAGATCGTATTCTTGTTATGTCCAACGGAAAGGTAGCAGGCATAAGAGATAATAACGGAACACTCACGCAAGAAGATATAATGACGCTTGCAGCAAAATATGTATAGGAGACAAAATGATATGGACAGTACAAAAAACAGAGTAAAAGATATATTGCTGAACTATTCTTTGTATATCGTTCTTGGGCTTATGATACTAATAGTTATTATTAAAGACCCATCATTTATATCAGTAAAAAATATTACAAATATTCTAAGTCAGGCTTCCACCAGAGGTATACTTGCCCTTGGTGTAGCAGGTCTGATAGTATTGCAGGGAACAGACCTTTCGGTAGGCAGAGTTATGGGATTGGCTGCTATAATTTCAGCATCCCTTCTTCAGTCTACAACATATGCATCGAGAATGTATGCAGATTTGCCGGCTCTTCCTCTTATTCTGCCCCTTCTTATATCTGTTGCTGTAGGTGGAATATTCGGACTGATAAATGGTTTTGGCGTTGCAAAACTTAAAGTCCATGCTTTTATCATTACACTGGGAACACAGCTTATAGCATATGGCGCCTCATGTATCTATATTGACCGTCCTCCGTTGGGTGCACAACCAATAGCAAACCTTGATAATCGTTATGTAAATTTCGTAACAGGCAATTTTAAAATATTTGGATTTGAGTTCCCGTTTTTGATTATTTATTTAATAATAATATCAGTTATAATATGGTTCATGTGGAATAAAACTACTTTAGGTAAAAATATGTTTGCCATAGGTGATAACCCGGAAGCTGCTGCGGTTTCAGGTGTCAATCTGGCGAAAAATATAATGATTATTTTCTTAATTTCAGGATTGTTATACGGTCTAGCGGGCTTTTTAGAGGCAGGTCGTGTAGGTTCTGCTACAAGTAACACGGGTATAAACTATGAACTTGACGCCATATCAGCCTGTGTGGTAGGAGGCGTTTCTTTTTCAGGCGGTATAGGAACAATTCCGGGCGTACTGATAGGAACGGTTATTCTTCAGTTCATCAATTATGGGCTTAATTTTATAGGAATAAGTCCATATTGGCAGTATATTATAAAAGGTCTTATAATCATCCTTGCAGTATCCATTGATGTAAGAAAATATTTGGAAAAGAAATAAACATTAAGTATCATTAAGTATTATGTACCGTGTAAAAAAGCTGCATCACTTTTTAGTGACGCAGCTTTTGACGCTTAATCATGCAATTTTCTTTTGTCTACAACTCTAACGGCCTTACCTTCGCTTCTTTGTATACTTTTGGGCGGCACAAGATGTACTTTAGGATTAATTCCCAACATTGTTTTAATTGCATCTGCAAGAGATTTTTCCTTTGCCATAATATCTTTAACAGTATCAGAGAACTGTTCGGGTGACAATTCAACATTTATGTCGAGAGTGTCAGAATTATTTACTCTGTCAACCTCAATCTGATAATTTGGTGTATATCCTTCATTAAGCAGTACTGTCTCAATCTGAGAGGGGAATACATTTACTCCTCTTATTATAAGCATATCATCGCTTCTTCCCATGGGTTTGGTCATTTTTACCAGTGTTCTGCCGCATGAGCATTTTTTGTGAGAAAGCACACAAATATCACGGGTTCTGTAACGAAGAAGCGGAAATGCTTCCTTGGTAATACTTGTAAATACAAGTTCACCTTTGGACCCTTCGGGGAGAACTTCTCCTGTATCCGGATCAATAATTTCGGCGATGAAATGATCCTCATTAATATGCATTCCGGACTGTTCACTGCATTCAAAAGCAACTCCGGGACCGCTTGTTTCTGTCAGACCGTATATATCGTATGCTTTAATACCCAGAGATTTTTCAATATCACGACGCATTTCTTCTGTCCATGGTTCAGCACCGAAAATACCTGCTTTAAGTTTTATATCATCAGTTGAAAGACCTTTTTCGTGAAGTGTTTCACCGATGTATGCAGCATATGAAGGTGTGCAGCATAAAATAGTTGCGCCCAAATCCTGCATAAACTGTAACTGTCTTTCAGTATTACCTGATGACATGGGCAATGTAAGGCAACCTACCTTATGAGAGCCGCCGTTAAGTCCGGGACCGCCTGTAAATAAGCCATATCCGTAAGCAACTTGACAGACGTCTTCTTTTGTCCCGCCTGCTGCAACGATAGCTCTGGCACAGCAATCTTCCCATAAGTCAATATCATGTTGGGTATAAAAAGCAACTACTCTTCTTCCGGTAGTACCACTTGTTGATTGTATTCTAACACAGTCTTTTAGAGGTCTTGCGAGAAGTCCGTAAGGATAAGCGTCTCTTAAATCTGCTTTGGTCAGAAACGGAAGTTTATGTAAATCTTCAATTCCCTTTACATCTTCAGGTTTAACGCCTTTTTCATCCATAAGATTTCTGTAGTATGGCACATTTTCATATACATATTTCACTTGCTTAACAAGCCTCTCACTTTGCCAAGCCCGCATTTGTTCCGGCGATGCCGTTTCAATCTCCTTTTGATAATAATTCTCCATTAATACTTACCTCCTGATATTACATATAATATAAAAATATGATATATAACAGACAAAAGTTATAATAAAAAACTCGTCCTCAGATATACAATCTGAGGACGAGATATAAGCCCGCGATACCACCTCAATTTACAGCCGCCTTACAGCAGACTGCCTCATCGGGTAAATAAACAAAAATACCCTTGTGCTGTTACGGGCACAAACCGGCGACTCCTAATTAATATACAACTAATATTGTTCAGATAGCAGCTCTCGGGATGAATTCGTCTGCTTCGCTACATCTGCCTTGCACCAAACGGCAGCTCTCTTAATGCGCATAAAGCAGCTTACTTGTTCCCGGTCATGGCTTTTGATAAATTATATCACTACAAAAAAACAATGTCAAGTGTTTTTTAATCGATTGAATCAAGTTCTTTAAGCCATATATTAGCACTGGCATCGCTGGGCATACGCCAGTCGCCTCTTGGAGAAAGGCATATACTACCTATTTTTACTCCGTCCGGCAAACAGCTTCTTTTAAATTGCTGTGAGAAAAATCGCTTGTAAAATACCTTCATCCATTTCAAAATTGTTTCTTTATCGAAATCAGATTTGAAAGCATTTTGTGCCAGATAATATATTTTTTTAGGTGAAAAACCAAAACGCAGCATGTTGTATAGAAAGAAATCATGCAATATATAAGGCCCTATTATGCTTTCCGTCTCCTGGGTTATATTTCCCTCCTTATCGGTAGGAAGCAATTCAGGACTTATGGGAGTGTCAATTATACTTCTCAGTACATCTGTGCTGGCAGGGAAAATATCGTGCTCAATAATACTGTCAATCATCCATTTGATAAGCGTTTTGGGGACGCTTGCGTTAACACCGTACATACTCATATGGTCAGCATTATAAGTGCACCAACCTAAAGCAAGCTCACTTAAATCACCTGTGCCGACAACAAAACCGCCTATTTTGCAGGCATAATCCATAAGGACCTGCGTTCTTTCTCTTGCCTGAATGTTTTCATGTGTTACATCAAAGTTGTCCTTGCTGTGTCCAATATCTTCACAATGCAGGCTGCACGCATTTTTTATATTTATCTCTTTTGATGTTATCCCTAAAGATTTCATTAATATCAGAGCATTATTATATGTTCTGTCCGAAGTTCCAAAACACGGAAGAGTAATTCCAACCACATCGGAAACCGACATGCCTGCCCTTTTTACTGCTTCTGTACATACAAGCAAAGCCAGTGTTGAGTCAAGTCCTCCTGAAACACCTATAACAGGTTTACTGCCGGTAACTGTAAGACGCTTTTTAAGACCTTCGGCCTGCATCTCAAAAATACCGATGCATCTTTCCATACGGTCTTTTTTTGATTGAGGCACAAAGGGAAGCTTGTTTATTCTGCTTAGGCTTCCGTCGCTGCCAACGCAGTCATCACAAATAATATTAATTTTTCTAACCGTCATTTGATAAACTGACAATGTATCTTTAAAGGTTTTTACTTTCTGTCTGTCAAATCTGATTTTTTCCAAATCTATATCTGATACAAGTAAATAGTCGTTATCTATAAGTTTTGTATTTTCGCACACAACCGTACCGTTCAAAGATATTAAAGAATGTCCGGAATATATTAAATCAGTTGTAGATTCGCTAAAACCCGCAGAAGTATATGCATATGCACAAATCAATCCGGCAGATTGATGGTTTACAATGCCTTTTCTGTATTTTCTTTTCTCAATAAGTTCATTGCTGGCAGATAAATTGAATATGATTTCTGCTCCGCCAATTCCCGTAATGGTACTTGGGGGCAAAGGAGACCATAAATCTTCACATATTTCAGCGGAGAAAGATACAGTGTTGTTATAATTAATGACAAGATTATTACCTACTGGGATGTCGTAATCACCGCTAAAGCCAAGTGATGATGTTTTAACTAAGTCAACGGTTAAATCGTCAGCTGATGAAAACCATCTTTTTTCATAAAACTCATTGTAATTGGCAATAAAAGTTTTGGGAATGATAGCATGCACTCTTCCTCCTCCTATTACCACGGCACAGTTATACAACTGATTTTCAATTACTAACGGTGCCCCGATTAAAAACAAGCCTTTTATGTTTTCTGTTGCTTTGCAAATCTTGTTTACAGCTTGTACAGCTGCGTCAGCAAGAGTCTTTTGAAAAAATAAATCAGCACAGGTATACCCTGTAATACACAGCTCAGGAAAAACCGTTAAATCCACTGATTTACCGGCAGCATCTTTTATTTTATCTATAATTTTTTCAGTATTATATTCCACATCCGAAACAGATACATCGGGTACTGCACAAGCTACCCTTATAAAGTTGAAC
>URVP01000107.1 GCA_900551345.1 uncultured Eubacteriales bacterium | reverse complement strand
GTATTGTTGCAAATAATCTGACGGGTGATCTGGAAAACTTCGAGCCCGTCATGCTTTTGCGTGCATCTTTTCTTGTAGCCGGTCCTTTGCTTGCAAGAACGGGAAGGGTAAAAATATCTTTGCCCGGAGGATGTCAAATCGGAGTTCGTCCCGTAGACCTGCACCTTAAAGGATTGGCAGCCTTGGGAGCAGTTATAGAGCAAAACCATGGTTATATGGAGCTGACCTGCAAAAAACTTGAAGGTAATAAGGTGTACCTGGACTTTCCCAGCGTTGGAGCAACTGAAAACATAATGATGGCGGCAAGTTTGGCAAAAGGTGAAACCATAATTGAAAATGCAGCAACAGAACCTGAAATAGCAGACCTGGCTGTTTTTATAAACAATATGGGAGGCTGCATCAGCGGAGCGGGCAGTGATACAGTCAAGATAATCGGGGTTGATAAACTTTACGGATGCGGTCACAGAGTTATCCCCGACCGTATAGAAGCAGGGACATTTATGGTTGCCGCTGCCGCAACAAAAGGATGCGTAAAGATAAATTCTGTAATTCCCGAACATTTAAAACCGGTTACTTCTAAGCTTAAAGAAATTGGCGTGCAGGTTGAAGAAGACGAAAACTCGGTTCTTGTAAGAGGTGGCATACCTCATGCCGCAGATATAAAGACCATGCCGTATCCGGGTTTTCCTACGGATATGCAGGCTCAGTTTTCCTCTCTTCTTTCTATGTCAAAGGGAACCAGCATGATAACCGAAACGATTTTTGAAAACCGCTTCATGCATCTTACCGAACTTAAACGAATGGGAGCGAATATAAGAATCGACGGACGCACTTCAGTTATAGAGGGGACAGACCATCTCACCGGTGCCTCGGTTAAGGCAACTGATTTGAGAGCCGGAGCTGCACTTGTTATTGCCGGCCTTGCGGCGGAAGGCAAAACAGAAATTGAAAATATTGCTTATCTTGACCGAGGATATTACAAATTTGAAGAAAAGCTTAATAGCCTTGGCGCTGAAATTACCAGGATATAGAGTAAATATCTGTGTTATGACTGCATATACTATATGTATATATTAAAAAAAGGATTTGATTGTTTTGGAGGAGAAAAAAATAAAAGACATGTCTAACAACCCTTGTGAAAAAAAGAATCCCAAAGGGGATTTGGATGATTTTATTTTTCATGAAGAGTTCGTAAAGCATACATCCGAGCGATAGTAACCAAAAACCCGGTGTAATGAATAATATGGCTAAGAAAGGAGTTGTCGCACAGTTATGACAATAAAGGAATTTTACTTAGGCGGAAATACTCCGGAGGGCTTTTATTCATACTATGATTATCTTGCGCCTCAAAAGGATTCAAACCGCATAATATGCATCAAAGGAGGACCGGGTACCGGCAAATCCAGCCTTATGAGAAGTATAGCCATGGATATGTCAGGCAGAGGTTATCCGGTGGAGATGATGCACTGCTCCTCCGACCCGCATTCTTTGGACGGTGTATCCATACCATCTTTGGGAATAGCCCTAGTAGACGGAACAAGCCCCCACATTGTAGATCCAAAAAACCCCGGAGCAGTTGATGAAATTTTGCATCTGGGCGATTTCTGGGATGCCGGAGGAATACGCAAAAACAAGACGCAGATTATGAGCTGTAACGAAGAAATAGGTAATTTGTTCAAGCGTGCGTACAGGTATCTGGCAGCGGCAAAATGTTTTTATGACGATGTTAAGTATATTAACGAATCCGCATGTAATCCTGTGGGTGTAGAAACGGAATTCAATTCTCTTTTGACCGAATTTGCAGAAATTCCCTTTTCTGAAAAACAAGGTGTCAGACGCAAGATGTTTGCATCTGCCATAACACCCGAAGGTGTAAAAGGTTATCTTGATTCTCTGCTTACTCAAAAAAATGTTTATACAGTTCACAGCGATTGGGGTTGCGGCAGCGGAAATCTATTAAAACGCCTGTCCGATGCGGCGGTTATAAGAGGACTTAATGTTGAAGAATACTATTGTCCCATGGAGCCGTCAGATAAGATAGAACACCTTGTAATTCCTGCGCTTAATCTTTCATTCGCAACAGCATCAAGATACTGTTCTAAGCATACCGATAAAATTATCGATCTTGATGTTTATGCCGATACAGGGATTATAAATAAACATAAAGATGTTATATCTTATGACCGTGAACAGTTCGACATTATGCTTAATAAAGCTATAGATACCATAAAACAGGCGAAAGCTTTGCATGATACGCTTGAAACATATTATATTCCGTATATGAATTTTGAAAAAATCAACAAACTGCGTGAAAAACTTTCAAATGAACTTTTTGTTTAAAAGTTTCTGTATGGTCTTAATATGACAGCAACGCTCCGTATTATGCTTTACGGAGCGTTGTTTAATTATTTCAGTTTTCGTTTTCGCTGTTTATTATGCTTAGTGCAACTTCGCAAATGGTTCTTATGGCTTCGTCACGGCGAATCCTGCCCGTATTGAATACAAGGTCAAATGATTTTGAAGAACCCCATTTCAGTCCCGTATATTTTTCAAAGTGATTTTTCATATGAGATTCACTTTTTAATATTCGTTCGGCGGAAAGGGAGTCAGTTTCATATTCGTTTATCAAGTTTGCTTTCCGCTTCTTTTTGGAAGCTTTTATATAAACGCTTAAATAAGTGGCGTTTTTATCTGATATTATATAATCTGCACACAAACCAATTGCTACACAGGGAGCATTATTTTTAATTGTTTTTCTTATTTCATCACGGGGGATAAGATGCTTTTTCCCACTTTCGTCCTTAACCATAAACGCTTCTTTGCTGTAACACGGTATTTCAAGAATTTTTGCTACGGATCTTGCTATTTTTGTACCGCCTGCGCCTCTTTGACGAGTGACTGTTATTATTAAATTGCTGTTCATTGTATCACCCAATTCCTCAATACATTATACACATTTTTTGGACGGTGTCAATAAATAAATTCGATTAATGTAAGATGATGGCGTAATTTGTATTATTGTATAAACCAAAAAAATAACATACCATATTTTTCATTGGATAAAATCTCTTATTTAACAAATACTACTTTTGTAACAGAACAAATGCAAAAAAGGAGTTTTTATCATATGAAAGCAACCGGAATTGTTAGAAGGATTGACGACTTGGGGAGGGTGGTTATTCCCAAGGAAATAAGAAGAACCATGAGAATACGAGAAGGAGATCCTCTTGAAATTTATACTGACCGTGACGGTGAGGTAATATTCAAGAAATATTCTCCCATCGGAGAACTGGGAACCTTTGCGGCTCAGTATGCAGAAACGCTCAGCAAAACCAGCGGACGCAGTGCAATTATCACTGATAAGGATAACATAATTGCTGTATACGGCGTTCCCAAAAAGGAACTGGTGGAAAAGAAGATATCTCCCGAACTTGAAAAGATTATGGAGGAAAAAACCTCTATGGTTATAAAGAACGGAGAAGGTAAGCCCGTTCCCGTTACAGAAGGCAACGAAAAATATAATGCCTCGGTTGTTTGGCCCATTATTTCCGAAGGCGACAGCATAGGTACAGTTATCTTCCTTATGGACGATAAGGGAAATCAGATAGGCGAGGTTGAGGACAAACTGGCTCAAAGTGCAGCCGGTTTTCTGGGAAAACAAATGGAAGATTGAAAAACAAAAGGCACTGCTCCGCAAGGGAAAAACGGAGGGTGCTTTTTTATGTTCCTGTCTATTTATGCTGCTGCCCAAGATGCAGAAAAAAACAGTTGATATTATTAAAAAATTGTGTTAAACTAATACAGCATCTTGGATACAAAGTTAGTAAAATTTATATTAGCCAAAGGAATCGAAGATAAGAATGAAAGACGATTTATTTATAAAATTTGCAGATAAATATTTGAGTACGGCAAATCATACATATTGTCTTGTGTACCTATATGGACTCAGATTTCATATTGAAAACAAAACCATACCCGACAATGAAACTATTGCAGAAGTGCTGCGAATTATGGACAGTGATGTGGAAAAGGCATGGAATTATTGGCGAAAAAAGGGTCTTGCACGCAGCGAAAGAGGAATAATAAGACTTGTTGATAATGTAAAGAAAAAGCCAACCATGAGCGAAATTGCTCGTCGTATGACGGAAGATCCTGTTTTTGCATGGCTTTGCAAAGAAACCGAAGCCCGGCTGGGTGGGGAGCTTTCCTCTTCCGATATATCTACCTTGCAGTGGATTTATGATACAACCGGTTTATCAAAAGATGTGCTTATTATTCTTGCTGATTACACTGCCGAGCAGGGAAAAACCATGCGTTATATGGAAAAGGTTGCTTTGGACTGGAGTAAATCGGGAATTGACACTCCTCAAAAAGCACAGATGCGAATAGAAAGCGTACAAAAGAAGGAAGAAAGCAAAAAAACGGGTAAAAAGAATAAATTTCACAACTTTGACCAACGGGAAACAGATTACAAAGAGATTGAAGATGAGTATTTTGAAGAAATACTGAAAGGGATGAAGCCTGATGGCGGAGAGTAATTTCAGCAGACATATTGTAGATATGGCGGAGCAGGAACTTGCCGCACGCCGCCGCAAAGCGGAAGAAAACCGTGAAGCGGCACGGGCTCAGGTTTATGCAAAGGTGCCCGAAATAAAAGAAATTGACCGGGAAATAAGAACGGCGGGTCTTGAGGCGGTAAGAAAAACTGCTGACGGTACCGGCGATAAAAAGATGCAAACTGCTTTTAAAAATCACATAAATGAACTTATAAAAAGAAAGAAAGAGCTGCTTAAAGAAAACGGTTTTCCGCCGAAATTTCTTGACATAAAATATAAATGCTCCTCTTGCAAAGATACGGGTGAAAAGGACGGCGCTTACTGCAAATGCCGTCTTGACATTATACGCCGTATGACTATTGAGGCGTCGGGGCTCAGCCGTAACAAGTTTTATAATTTTAATGAATTTAATCTTGAATACTACAGCAATGATGTGTCTGAACACGGAATAACTGCCCGTGTAAATGCGTCAAAAGTGCTGGAATATTGCATTAATTATAAAAAAGGCAACATATTTTTCTATGGCGGCACAGGTCTTGGCAAGACTTTTTTGTCATGCTGCATAGCAGGCAAGATGTTGGACGAGGGTAAGATTGTATGTTACATATCTGCACCCAGAATGTTTGCGATTTTTAATGATGACCGTTTCGGTAAGAATCAGTCCGATGACATAAAACGAAAAATAGACATGATTTATTCGGCTGACTATCTGGTAATTGACGATTTGGGAACCGAGTTTCAATCATCATTTACAGAATCATGTTTGTTTGATATTGTTAACAGCCGTCTTGAGGACAATTTGAGTACAATTATTAATACAAACATTTCATTTGAAAAATTAAGAGAAAATTACTCCGAGCGTGTAACATCCAGAATTATCGGTGAATATAAGCTAATTAAGCTGTTCGGAGAGGATATAAGAAGAGTAAAAAGAAAAAGCGGTAAAAAAGTTTCATATAACCGTTGATATTTTTTTAGATTTGTTGTATACTATAAAGGAATATTCTAT
>URVP01000106.1 GCA_900551345.1 uncultured Eubacteriales bacterium | reverse complement strand
GCTTAAACTGGATTAATGGAAAAACTGCCACTGGGAATTTATGTGCATATACCCTTTTGCCAAAGAAAATGTCTATATTGCGATTTTAATTCCCATGATGATAAAAATGAACTTAAAACTCGTTACACCGAAGCTCTTATCCGCGAGATAGGGGCTTTTTGTGCTGACGAATATTATGCAGACAGTATTTTTTTCGGAGGCGGTACTCCCACCGCTCTTCCTCTTGAAAATCTTGAAAGTATTTTTACAGCGCTGTCGAATAAATTCAGCATAACCAAGAATGCGGAAATAAGCTGCGAAACCAATCCCGGCGTATTAAAAGACCATGGCAGGCTGAAAAATATCGGCTTTAACCGGCTTAGCATGGGACTTCAGTCCGCTAGCGATGATGAACTTAAAACATTGGGGAGAATTCATACCTTTTCAGAATTTTTAAAAAGTTATGAAAACGCCGCTCGTTACTTTAACAACATGAATATTGACACAATGTTTTCTCTGCCGGGACAAACCCTTGAAAGCTGGAGCGAAACGCTGCAAAAGGTAAAAAGCCTTAATCCTAAACACATTTCCTGTTATTCGCTTATCATCGAACAAGGTACGCCTTTTGCAAAGATGAATCTTGACCTTCCGGATGAAGAAACGGACAGGCAGATGTATCACACCGCAAAAGAGATTTTAAGCGAATACACAAGATACGAAATATCTAACTTCGCAAAACCAGGTTTTGAGTGCCGCCACAATTTAAAATACTGGACAAGAATGCCCTATATTGGATTCGGATGCGGTGCACATTCGCAAATAGAACACAAAAGATTTTCAAATGTATATAAAATCGAATATTATGCCCAAAATCCGTTTTCAAAAGAAACGGAAACGCTTTCTCCCAATGACGAAATAAGCGAATATATGTTTTTGGGATTAAGATTAAAAGAGGGTGTAAATAAACAAAAATTTAAAACTCTGTTTGGACAAAACATTGACACGCTTTATAAAGATGTTATACAAAAACATGTATACGCAGGCACTCTTATATCTGATAATAAACATATCGCCCTCACAGACAGAGGAATTGATGTTTCAAATTCTGTCATGTCGGATTTTTTGCTGTAGTAATACGGCGCAGAGTTTTATAATCTTCGTTCTGTTTTATAAAAAAGCGGAGGCGCTTTTCGCTCCACCGCAAAATTCTCTCGTCTTTATTATCTGCCATCGTATTATGAGTAATTTCCTTATGAATTAAACTGATTAAAAACGCAAATCTCGATCGCTTACCGTCTTTACCCATTGGTTTTTAGCTTGGGGAGACTTTTTCTGCCTCCATGCATAATACTCATTTTCCATGGCGACAATCTCAGGACGGTTGTAAAATACATAGCGTTTCACCGTAATTCCGTAAATGCCCGCCACTATGCCCAAAATACCGCAACATATAATGCCATATATTAGCCTGCTTGTTCTGTTACCGATTTCTTCATATTCACGGAGAATACCACACGGATTAAATAGTATTTCGCTGCTGAGATCAAAGTTATGCTTGAACCATCTGGTATTGATAACGGCACAAATCAACGCTACTGCAGCAAGAAAAATATACATGACAACCTTCAAATGATACTCATTTTCCATACTACTGCTTAAATACATTTCATTTGCCGCATTGTTATTATTAACGGCTAAAAAAAGATAAACTAATATCGAAAAATATTGCAGACAAGCTGTCACAAACCAAAGAATACCCTCAGTTTTTATTTTCTGCGACATAATGCGCAAAATATGATGACTGCTCCAATTCGCCAGTTTATCGGTTTTTGTACCATCTGCCAAGTGTCCGCAATGGGTGCAGAATGTCCCCGTCAATTCTTTTCCACAATTTGAACAAAAAGCCATTTAGATTTCTCCCCTTTTTATATATAATCATATTATATTTAAGCATACAAAAACACAGATTAGTAGATGATATCTATATATTTTGCATTAAGGTGCGGTAATGTTATATTGGTACCCAATGCTGATTCATATGTTATTATGTCACCCATCTCGCCGTACAACTCTACGATATCCCCCTCTAATATTCTCGATTCTGCCCCCAGGCGTTCATAAGTTACATAAATTGTATCTTCCCAAAGATAATACCCTTGGGTAATATTTACTCTCAGATCCACATAATTTCCATCTTCTAAAACCTGAATTACCTCACCTGTAAAATGCGCAGTTTCGCCTATATATAAATCTGGGTCGCGGGCAATTTCATCGTAAGAATAGGAATTGCACATTGCTTTGTATTCTTCCTCAGTGTAGGTGTAATCCTTGGAGTAATAATTATCCACACCGTAGTTGTAATCATCAGTGTAATAATCCTCCTCACCGTAAGTGTAATTCTCAGTATAATAATCATCTTCAGTGTCATAATTCTTCGCGGAATAAGAACCGTCAGAATTGTTATACTCATAATCAGTATCCTTTTCGGTATCATTATTTCCAGTACTGAAAGTAAACACGAAAACGATAATAATAATCAGCAGCGCTACTGAAGCAGGAAAATATACCCATAATCTGTCTTTTTTAATTTTTGTTCCGCACTGAGGACATGTTTTCGAATATGCACTAAAACCCTCATATCCACATTTTTTACATTTGAAATATTGTCCCGCCAAAAGAACTCCCTCCTTTTTCATTTATACGCTCATTATATATCAATAGATATATAATGTCAATACTATAGATGTAATTATATATTTTTAGAAATGATATTATATATTTATAAGAATAGGAGGTATAGCCGTGAATGTGGGTAACAGGATTAAGGATCTTCGTCTAAAAAAAGGAATAACCGTCAATAGACTGGCTAATTTGGCAGGAATATCACAGAGTTATTTAAGAGATATAGAACTGGGAAACAAACAACCAACTGTGGAATATCTTTCATATATATGTGATGCGCTAAATATATCTTTGGTAACTTTTTTCTCAAATGATTCATCACAAAATGAACTGACAGATCGTATAAAAAAGCTATCGGTCAACCAGCAAAAAGCCTTGCTTTCTTTCCTGGTCTCAATGGATGAATAAAGCAACCGATTCGGTATTGCAACCACAAATCCTTTAACTGGCTTTGTCAAGAAAAGAGTGTACGCTTTTTCTAATTTACACATTTATTTTACAATCTCAAAAGGAACTCGACTGAGATTCTTTTTGTATTTTAGGGACTTTTTAAACAGTCCCTTTTATTTGCGCTTACAGCACAGTAACAGACAGATTATTGGGGTTAATGCAGTACACAGGCTTGTCTTTTAGCCGGGCATATGCTATTGTGTTTGCTGTACCGCTTGCCTTTCCCGTCCACACCGCAATAACAAAATCACTTTTTTTTACCATATACTTGTTTCGTTTCATCATACAGTCGGATGTATAATTTTTCTGAATAAGCGTTGTTTTTTTACACATATGAAATAATCGGCTGTATCTTTCTTTAGATGTTTCACTCCATTTAGCGCACTGAGTCACACAAGGCACCGCAGCCTCCAAGGTGATATGCGGATATTCTATCTTCAATTCAATCACTATTTCCGCAGCCCACATGTCAACCCCCAATGCCATACCGGATATAAAATGTGTAATATTCTTTTCATTTATCAGGTATACTATCATTTCTCTTAAAAGTTTTTTTGTTTTTATACAATCAGGATGTCTTTCATCAGTTCCGCAAGGCAAGCTTTGCGGACGATGCCCTGTAAAACAACAAGTGAATTTTCTACGAAACATAATACCCCCCTCATATATCTAATTTAGATATAAATTATCTTTTTTATTCTGAATTATATCATATTATTTTATAAAATACAACAAAAAGATAATAATATTCTAAATAAGATGGTAGAAGGTGATGTATTATGCCCAAAAAAATATTTCTTATAGCAGGTAATATATGCGGAGATCGCATAAGAATTGGGCGTGCTTTGCAAAAACCGCCCCTTACACAAGACGACCTAGCCAGAAAAATAAATCTCATGGGGTATGATATCACTCCATTGATTATTTCCAGAATAGAAAAGAATCAGCGTCATGTTTGTGATGCCGAACTTTTAGCTATTTCTAAAGCTTTAGGGGTATCTATGGAATGGTTATGCGGCGAAAGCAATGAAATTAAAATTTAGAGTATTAAAATACGGATAACAAAAAATACTAAAATTTTACTATATAATGAATAAAAGCAATGGAGAAAATATGGAACCAAAATTAAAACGAGACCTTAATATGGGTGAAAATTTAAAAAGGTTACGCAAAAACGAAGGGCTTTCTCAGGAAAAACTGTGTGCTAAATTACAGCTTCTTTCTTATGATGTGGGCAGAAGCACCTATGCAAAATATGAGAATGGGGAACTTAATATACCTATAAGTTTGATAATTATTTTGCGTAAGCTGTACAAATGTAAATATGATGATTTTTTCGAGGGGTTAGACAGTAACTAAAATTAAAATTGATACATTGTTAAAATATTTATTATTTATATCGGTTAATCTATGGTGTCTATAGATAATTCAGAATTTAAACATAAAAAGCGGAAAGTGACATGTATCACTTTCCGCTTTTACTATGTTACAATAAATTATTGATTACATATTATAATCTACCGCTGTGCGTGAAACACGCACTTTTTTAACAAAATCCTGCACTGCGGTATGAAGTGGATTAACCGCATAAGCATTTAAAGCGTCCATAGATTCAAAAGATGAAACAAGCGCCGCATCATATTCGCCGCCGTTTTCGTTTATGCCCACCTCAAGGCTTAAAAGACCGTCGATTTTACCGTTAAGTTCCTCAAGACGCTGTTTTATTATCTTTGCGTTTTCGAGCTTTGAATTGCCCTCCGCCTCATCTTTAAGCTGCCATAAAACAATATGTTTAACCATACTTATTTTCCTTTCTTCATTCTTTCAAAAAAGCTTTTCTTTTTCTGGAAGTTTTTAATATCCAGCGTTTCCCCAAATTGTCTGAGGATTTCTTTTTGCTTTCTGTCAAGATTTTTAGGCACTTCTATTTCCACCTTAACATATTGGTCGCCTCTTCCGCTTCCTCTCAGGCGTGTTATGCCTTTGCCTCTTAAACGAAATACAGTACCGTTCTGGGTACCCTCAGGAATAGTAAAGGAAACCTTGCCGTCAAGAGTAGGAACATCAACATCAGCACCCAGCGTTGCTTCCACAAAAGAAACAGGCAGATTGCAAAGGACATTGAATCCCTCTCTTTCAAAAACGGGGTGCTTTGCAATTGTAACCGTCAAATACAAATCTCCTGCGGGACCGCCTTTTGTTCCGCAGTCACCTTGTCCTCTTATGGAAATAGTCTGACCGTGATCAATACCGGCTGGAATTTTAACATCAATTTTTTTAGATACCCGTTTCTGTCCTCTGCCTCCGCAATCAGGACAAGGCTCCTCAATAATTCTTCCTTCGCCGTGACAAGCACTGCACGGAACCGATGTTGCCATCTGTCCGAATATTGAGTTCTGAACTTTACGGACTTGACCGCTGCCGCCGCAGACCGTACAGGTCTTGGGCTGTGTGCCCGGTTTAGCAC
>URVP01000105.1 GCA_900551345.1 uncultured Eubacteriales bacterium | reverse complement strand
GACAGGAATACGCTGACAAGCTGTATGAAATGCGTAAAGCAAAGGGTGTAACACCGGAAAAAGCACTTGAACTTATAAGCGACCCTCTTTATTACGGTGTAATGATGGTTAAAGATGAAAAAGCTGACGGTATGGTTGCAGGTGCATGCCACGCAACAGCAGATGTTCTTCGTCCGTCTCTTCAGATACTTAAGACTTCTCCCGACAGCAAATTAGTTTCAGCATTCTTTGTAATAGTTGTTCCCAACTGTGAATTTGGAGAAAACGGCACTTTTGTTTTCGCAGACTGCGGTCTTAACATGGATCCCAATTCGGAAGAACTTTCTGAGATCGCCCTTTCTTCAGCTAAGTCTTTCAAAGCTCTTGTGGGCGCTGAGCCTAAAGTTGCAATGCTTTCATTCTCAACCTACGGCAGTGCAAAGAGCCCTCTTGTAGATAAGATGCAAGAAGCAACTAAACTTACTAAAGAAAAAAATCCTTCTCTTGTTATAGATGGAGAACTTCAGTTTGACGCTGCAATAGTTCCTTCGGTTAATAAATCAAAGGCACCCGGAAGCTGCATAGAAGGCAACGCAAATGTACTGGTATTCCCCGACCTTAACGCAGGCAATATTTCATACAAAGCAGTACAAAGACTTGCAAAAGCAGACGCATACGGCCCCATCACACAGGGTATTGCAAAGCCGGTAAACGACCTTTCAAGAGGATGCAGTGCAGAAGATATAGCCGGAGTTGTTGCAATTACATGTGTTCAGGCACAAAACAATTAATCGAAAGGATTTTTATTAATTATGAATATTCTTGTTATAAACGCAGGCAGTTCCTCTCTTAAATATCAGCTTATAGAGATGAACAAGACGATCGTTCTTGCAAAAGGACAGGTAGAAAGAATCGGTCTTGAAAACACAAAAATTACACAAAAAGGCGAAGGTAAACCCGACTATGAGCTTGTTCGTGACATGAAAGACCACGGCGAAGCTATAAAAGAGGTTATCTCAGCACTTACTTCCAAAGAACACGGCGTTATTTCTTCAATGGATGAAATAGACGCAGTAGGCCACAGAGTGCTCCATGGCGGAAAATATTACAGTGCTTCTACCATTGTTACCGAAGATGTTAAAAAGGTTATAAGAGATTGTTTTGATCTCGGACCTCTCCACAACCCGGCAAATCTTATCGGAATTGAAGCGTGCGAAAAAGTTATGCCCGGCATAAAGCAGGTTGCAGTTTTTGACACAGCGTTCGGACAGTCAATGGAAAAGAAAGTATATACATATGCCATACCTTATGAATACTATGAAAAATATGCTATCAGACGCTATGGTTTCCACGGTATAAGTCATATGTATGTGTCAAAACGGGCGATTGAATTTGCAAACCTTGACAAAGAAAATGCAAAAGTTATAGTATGCCATCTGGGTAACGGCTCAAGCATTTCTGCTTCCATCGGTGGAAAATGCGTTGACACAAGCATGGGTCTTACTCCTCTTGAAGGTCTTATTATGGGCACAAGAAGCGGTGATGTTGACCCTGCGGTAGTTCAGTACATTGCAAACAAAGACAACAAAACCGTAGATGAAGTTTTAAATATTCTTAACAAAAAGTCAGGTGTTCTGGGTATCTCTGATGTAAGTAGCGATTTCAGAGATATAACAGCAGCAGCACAAAACGGTAATGAGCGTGCTCAGCTTGCTCTTGATATGTTCGTATACAGAGTAAGAAAATACATCGGCGGATATATCGCAGCCATGAACGGGGTTGACGCCATTGTATTTACTGCCGGCGTAGGCGAAAATGATAAGGAAATGAGAAAAGCTATAATTGACGGCTTTGAATTTATGAACATTGAGCTTGATACAGAAAAGAATAACATAAGAGGCGAAGAGGCAATAATAAGCAAGGATACTTCAAAAACTCTTGTTATGGTTATTCCTACCAATGAGGAACTTAAAATTGCTCAAGAAACACAGGCACTCCTGTAATTTTGAAATAAAAGATTAACATAAAACGGCAAAAAGTCTATTGACAAGCAATACAATTAATAGTATAATATCTCGAGGTGGCGTTTTGAACATTAATTTGTCTTTACTTAAAAGTTCAGTTGGCGATAAAATAAGCATTAATACGATTCTTGACCCTTATAAATCGGAAAGCGGTTATACAGATGATATATCTGTCTTGGGTGAAATTAAAAACAATGCCGGCAGAATTGAAATTCATCTGACAATTAACACTGTCTTTCATACTGAATGTGCACGCTGTCTTGAAAAAGTTTCATTTGAGACTTCTTACGAATGCGATGACAGAATCGTTTTTGAAGAGTCTGATGAATATATATCACTTACAGGTGATGAATTTAATTTAGACGAATATGTATATGAGGAGCTTTCCATAAATCTCCCGTTTCGTGCATTGTGCAAAGATGACTGCAAGGGTCTGTGCCCTGTGTGCGGAACAAACCTTAATATATCTGAGTGCAGCTGCACAAATGATAATATCGACCCAAGGTTTGAGGTTTTAAAACAGCTTCTTGATAAAAAGGAGGAATAGCAATGGCAGTACCTAAGAGAAAGGTATCTAAATCCAAGAGAGATTCAAGAAGAGCTTCCTGGAAGCTTGCAATCCCCGGCATGGTAAAATGTCCTCAGTGCGGATCTTTCAAGTTGCCGCACAGAGCATGCTCCGAATGCGGAACATATAAAGGCTCACAGGTAATTTCAAAAGATGCATAAAAAAGTGACCTTAAGGTCACTTTTTTTCTTTAAAGATAAAAAGGAGGCGGAAAAATGTCAGGTAAAATCGGAAAAGTTGAAAAAGGCAGCATCGCTGACGAGATAGGCATGCAGCAAGGAGATATTCTCCTTACGGTTGACGGAGCCGAAATTAACGACATTCTTGATTATAAATTCTACACCTCTGACAGTGAATTTGACATAGCCTTTCAAAAGCCCAATGGCGATATATATGAAGTAACCGTAATGAATGATGAATATGAGGATCTGGGGATTGAATTTGAAAATCCAATGATTGACGGTACCAGAAGCTGCCGCAACAAATGCGTTTTTTGCTTTATTGACCAGCTCCCTCAAGGCATGAGAGATACGATGTATGTTAAAGATGATGATTATCGGCTTTCTGCCTTTCTCGGCAACTATATTACCCTCACTAATGTTTCTGACGAAGAGCTGGAAAGAATAATAAACCTTCACCTTCCAAGGATAAATGTCTCGGTACACACAACAAATCCTCAGCTGCGCTGCAAAATGATGAACAACAGATTTGCAGGAAACATTATGCAGCGTCTGAGAAAACTTGCCGACAGCGGCATATCTCTTAACGCTCAAATAGTTTTGTGTCCGGGGCTTAATGACAAAGAAGAACTTGACAAAACTATAAATGACCTTGCATCCCTCTATCCGGCACTTAAAAGCGTTTGTGTAGTCCCGGTAGGTCTTACAAAATATAGAAAAGACTTGCCAAAACTTACTCTTTTTGATAAAATATCAGCAAGGGAACTTATAGATACAATAGAAAAGCATCAAAAAAAATTCTTAAAGGAATTAGGCAGTCGTCTTGTTTTTGCTTCAGACGAATTTTATATTATGTCAGATACTCCTATTCCTTCAGATGAAGAATATGAAGAATATCTTCAGATTGAAAACGGAGTCGGTCTTGTAAGAACTCTTGATGCAGAATTTAATGAGGCTTTAAACGCAACATCTATACCTGATAAAATATCCAACAAGTCACTGGCAACCGGCGTACTGATTGGAGAATATATAAAAAAACTTTGCGGTCATGTTTCAGATAAAATAACTGTGTATCCCATCGTAAATGATTTTTTCGGACATGACATTACAGTTGCCGGGCTGATAACAGGTCAAGATATAATCAACCAGCTTAAAGATAAAAAGCTGGGAGAATATCTTATATTACCCGAAGTTATGCTTCGTGACGAAACCTTCCTTGACGATGTCACAATAGATGATGTGGAAAAAGCACTGGGTATCAAAGTGCTTATAACAGACGGAACCGGCAAGGATTTACTTGATAAACTAATACTGTAAAGGATTTGATTTATATGGCAAAGCCCATTGTTGCAATAGTCGGCAGACCCAATGTGGGCAAATCAACGCTTTTTAATAAAATTGCAGGCAGACGAATAGCAATTGTGGAAGATACACCCGGTGTTACCCGTGATAGAATATATGCAGATGCGCAATGGTCGGGAAAAGATTTCACCATGGTAGATACAGGCGGTATTGAGCCTGAATCAAAGGACAATATTCTTGCACAGATGCGTTCTCAGGCTGAAATTGCAATTGAAACGGCTGATGTTATAATTTTTGTGGTAAATGTTCACGACGGGGTGACTGCAACAGACGCAGCAGTTGCATCCATGCTTCAAAAAAGCGGCAAACCAATAGTACTTGCTTGCAATAAATGTGATGCCCCCGGCGAGCCTCCCATGCAGCTTTACGAGTTTTATAACCTTGGTATCGGTGACCCTATTGCTGTTTCCGCAATACACGGTATGGGTACGGGTGATTTGCTTGATATGGTTATTGAGGGTTTTCCCGAAAACAAAGAAGATGATGATGACGACTCACTTAAAGTAGCAATAGTAGGTAAGCCCAATGCCGGTAAATCTTCACTTGTTAATAAAATTCTGGGTCAGCAAAGAGTTATTGTAAGTCCTGTAGCAGGTACTACAAGAGATTCGATTGACACGGTATACGAAAAAGACGGCAAAAAATATACTCTTATCGATACTGCCGGAATGAGGAAACGAGGCAAAATAGATGAGAACATCGAGCGTTACAGCGTTATCAGAGCACTTAATGCCATCGAGCGTGCAGATGTAGTTCTGATAATGATTGACGGTACTGAGGGCATAACCGAACAGGATACAAAGATTGCAGGATATGCTCATGATAACGGAAAAGCTTCTATCATTGCCGTTAACAAATGGGACGCTGTTGAAAAAGACGATAAATCACAAAACAAATTCAGAGATAAAATCAACAATCTACTGAGTTTTATGACCTATGCTCCCATCATGTTTATTTCTGCAAAAACCGGACAGCGAGTAAGCCGTTTGTTCGAAATGTTTGAATACGTATCAAATCAGAGCAATATGCGTATCAGCACAGGTGCACTTAACGATTGTATAAACGAAGCCACTGCTAAAACACAGCCCCCGTCAGATAAAGGTAAAAGGCTTAAAATTTTCTATGGTACACAGGCATCTGTTAAACCGCCTACATTTGTGCTGTTTGTAAACAATCGGGAATTGTTCCATTTCTCCTATTTGAGATATATAGAAAATCAGATAAGAACCACCTTTGGATTTGAGGGCACCCCTCTGAAATTTATAATTCGCGAAAGAGAGGAAAAGAACAAATGATTATAGAATTTATTCTAAGTGTTATCGTTGCATATCTTATCGGCAGTCTTAACGCCTCCATCTTATACACCAAGATTACGGGAACTGAAGATATACGAAAAAAAGGCAGCGGCAATGCCGGAATGACAAATATGCTCAGAAACAACGGGGCAAAGAGTGCAGCGGTTGTTTTTCTCGGTGATGTGCTTAAAGGAATA
>URVP01000104.1 GCA_900551345.1 uncultured Eubacteriales bacterium | reverse complement strand
CCCCCTTATAAATTCATACCATGCCCTTGCACTTAAGCTTGCAACAAAAAGAGAAATCGAGACGATTATCGCACTTGCTTTTAAGGTTAATACCGTGCTTTGCGATTATTTTAAAGAACTGGGCATAAGACTTGTTGACTTTAAACTTGAATTCGGCAGACTTTCTGACGGAAGAATAGTCCTTGCAGACGAAATATCACCCGATACTTGCCGTCTGTGGGATATGGAAACCAACGAAAAACTGGACAAAGACCGCTTCAGAAGAGATATGGGCGGAGTTGAAGATGCGTATAATGAAGTTATGCGCCGTCTAATGTCCAACAAGTAATAAATATAACATAAGCGGAGCGTATACCTCCGCTTATTTCTGTTTGTTAAGCTTGAATATAATACTAAATGAAACGGAGAATCACTATGAACAAATTACATGAAGAATGCGGAGTATTCGGAATTTTTACTCCCGAACCGAGTGATGTTGCGGCGAGTACATATTACGGACTGTTTGCGCTTCAGCACAGAGGACAGGAAAGCTGCGGCATTGTGGTAAATGATGACGGAATTTTCAATTCGTTTAAAGATACCGGCCTTGTAAACGATGTGTTCACCGAAAGCCGAATTAAAAAACTGGGCACAGGAAAGATGGCTGTAGGTCATGTTCGCTACGGTACTACGGGAACAGACGGTCGCCTTAATGCTCAGCCCATTGTGGTAAATCATATAAAAGGTCATATGGCTCTTGCTCACAACGGTAATCTGGTAAATTCTTTTGAACTCAGAGAAAAGCTGGAGCTTGAAGGTTCCATCTTCCATACAACCAGCGATACTGAGGTTATTTCATACATGATAACAAAAGAGCGTCTTACCAGCGCAAGTGTTGAGGAAGCTGTAAATAAAGCAATGTATAACCTTAAAGGTGCATATTCACTTGTGGTTATGTCTCCGTCAAAGCTTATAGCGGTAAGAGATGAAAACGGACTTCGCCCTTTGTGTATGGGAAGAACTGAAGAAGGCGGATATGTTGTTGCTTCCGAAAGCTGCGCTCTTGATGCAATAGGCGCACAGCTTATCCGTGAAATTGAGCCGGGAGAAATAGTGGTTATTGAAAAAGACGGTATCAGAAGTATAAAAGACCACTGCTCAAAGGCAGAACATAAAATTTGTATTTTTGAGTATATATACTTTGCTCGTCCCGACTCGGTAATTGAAGAAAAGAGCGTTCACGAAGCTCGTCTTCGTGCAGGTGCATGTCTTGCTATGGAACATCCGGTACAGGCTGATGTGGTTATCGGTGTTCCCGATTCCGGAATTGACGCCGCTATCGGTTATTCAAGGCAGTCAGGCATACCCTACGGTATAGGCTTTATTAAAAATAAATATATCGGCAGAACATTCATTGCACCCGGACAGAAGTCCAGAGAAAATAAGGTTCGCATTAAGCTTAATCCCATTTCTGAAACAGTTAAGGGTAAAAGGGTTGTACTTATTGACGATTCAATAGTAAGAGGTACCACCTCTGCAAGAATTGTAAAGCTTCTGCGTGATGCAGGTGCAACAGAAGTGCATATGAGAGTTTCTGCTCCCCCGTTCCTTAATCCCTGTTACTACGGTACGGATATAGACTCCCGAGATGCGCTTATTGCCTGTCAGCACAGTGTAGAAGAAATAGCTGATATTATCGGGGTTGACAGCCTGGGTTATCTCAGCGTTGACAATCTTTCAATGCTTATCGGATCAAAGGATAAGTGCGGATACTGCGATGCATGCTTTACCAATAATTATCCCACTGACATCCCCAAAGATAACGGCAAACGCAGATTTGAAAAGAAGATAAGCGAAAACACAAAATCTAAATAATATAAATTATAAATTCGTATTAATTATTTTAACCCGTATAAAACCATCGAGAGGATTGATTTTATGAAAAGCTACAGCGAAAGCTACAAAGCCGCAGGCGTTGACATAACCGCAGGATACCGGGCAGTTGAGCTTATGAAGCAGCATATAGCCAAAACCATGACAAGCGGAGCTATGTCAGATATAGGAGGATTCGGCGGTCTTTTTGAACTTGATCTTACCGGTATAAATAAACCTGTGCTTGTCAGCGGAACCGACGGAGTAGGAACAAAGCTTAAACTTGCGTTTATTATGGACAAGCACGACACTGTGGGCATTGACTGTGTTGCCATGTGTGTTAATGATATTATCTGCTGCGGTGCAAAGCCTTTGTTTTTCCTTGACTATATAGCATGCGGCAAGAACGAACCGGAAAAAATCGCAGATATAGTTAAGGGTGTGGCAGAAGGATGCGTTCAGTCAGGCGCTGCTCTTATCGGCGGCGAAACTGCCGAAATGCCCGGCTTTTATCCTGTAGATGAATATGACCTGGCAGGATTTTCAGTAGGCGTTGTGGATAGGGAAAAAATCCTTGACAATAAAACCATAAAAGAGGGAGATGTGATTATTGCTCTTCCCTCCAGCGGTGTTCATTCAAACGGTTTTTCACTTGTAAGAAAAGTTTTTGATGTGGAAAACAGTGATATAAAAACACCGGTTGCCGAACTTGGCGGTAAATCAGTGGGCGAAACTCTTTTAACACCTACAAAGATATATGTAAAGCCCATGTGTACTCTTTTTGAAAGTGTAAAAGTAAAAGCTGTTTCCCATATCACAGGCGGCGGATTTTATGAGAATATACCTAGAAGTCTGCCCACAGGCTTCGGCGCTAAAATTGAAAAGAGTTCACTTAAAATACTGCCTATTTTTGAACTTATTTCAAAAACTGCTTCAATCCCTGAAAGAGATATGTTTAACACATTTAATATGGGCGTGGGAATGAGCGTTGTTGTTGATAAAAATGATGCCGATAAGGCTCTTGAGATTCTTAAAGCTCAGGGCGAAGAGGCTTACATATGCGGCGAAACGGTTAAATCCGAAGAAAGCGTGATTATATGCTGACCCGTATTGCAGTACTTGTTTCGGGCGGCGGAACAAACCTTCAGGCGCTTATAGACGCTCAAAAAAAAGGTGTTATAAAAAGCGGCGAAATATCCCTTGTTATATCAAGCAGCCCGTCTGCCTATGCGCTTAAAAGGGCTGAGGATAACAATATCCCTCATGCTGTTGTCAGCAAAAAGCAGCTTGGCAGTCAGCAGGCGTTTGAAGATAAAATCAAGCAGCTTTTAAAAGATAATAATATTGACCTTATTATACTTGCGGGATTTATGAGTATTTTAAGCGAAAGCTTTACAAAAGAGTACCCGGAGCGTATTATTAATGTTCATCCTTCCCTTATACCCTCATTTTGCGGAAAAGGCTTTTACGGACTTAAGGTGCATGAGGCGGCGCTTGAATACGGTGTAAAAGTGACGGGCGCAACGGTGCATTTTGTCAATGAAATACCCGACGGAGGAAAAATTATCCTGCAAAAGGCTGTAGATATACAGGAAGGAGACACGCCTGAAATTCTTCAAAAGCGTGTTATGGAGCAGGCTGAATGGATACTTCTCCCCCGTGCGGCGGAGCAGGTTTCAAAAGAAATAGCGGAAAGGAAGTAAACCTATGAATGTATACGAAAGCAAAACAATGGGACAACTTGTATGCGGCAACTCATATGTGGGCAGAGGCATAGTTATAGGTAAAAGCGGCGACGGACAAAAGGCTGCTTTTGCATATTTTATTATGGGACGCTCGGAAAACAGCCGTAACAGAATTTTTAAAGAAAACGGTGACGAGGTTATAATATATCCTTTTGACGAATCAAAAGTGGAGGACCCTTCTCTTATCATTTATTCTCCCGTAAAGGTGTATGAAAACAATGTTATTGTTACAAACGGCGACCAAACCGATACGGTTTACAATACGCTTAAAGCAGGAGGCACATTTGAGCAGGCTCTCGAAACCAGAGAGTTTGAACCGGACAAGCCTAACTTTACTCCCAGAATCAGCGGAATGATTACTGTTGACGAGGGCAGCTTTACATATAAGATGAGCATTTTAAAAAGTGCTGACAGCGAAGGTTCAGCGTGCAGCAGATATACATTCTCTTATCCCTCTCTTTGCGGTGTGGGACATTTTATACATACCTATGTATGCGACGGAAATCCCATTCCTACCTTTATGGGTGAGCCTGAACGCACGGTTATACCAAATGATATAGATGAATTTACAAATGACATATGGAACCATCTTGATGAAAATAATAAGATTTCTTTGTATGTAAGATATATTGACCTTAAAACAGGCGACAGCGAAAGCAGACTTATTAATAAGAATAAATAAAAGGAGCGTTGGTTTTTTATGAAAGAATTTGAGCTGAAATACGGCTGCAATCCCAATCAGAAGCCCTCAAAGATTTATATGAGTGATGGCAGTGAACTCCCCATTGAAATCCTTTGCGGCAGACCCGGATACATTAACTTTCTTGATGCCTTTAACAGCTGGCAGCTTGTTAAAGAACTTAAAGAGGCAACCGGCTGTGTATGTGCAACATCTTTTAAACATGTCAGCCCCACATCTGCTGCTGTAGGCGTAAAAATGGACGAAAAGCTTAAAAAAGCTTGTTTTGTTGATGATATTGAGGGCCTTGACGATTCTCCCCTTGCAACAGCATATGCAAGAGCAAGAGGAACAGACCGTATGTCCTCTTTCGGTGATTGGATTGCTCTTTCGGACAAATGTGATGTAACCACCGCAAAGCTGATTGCCCGTGAAGTTTCGGACGGCGTTATTGCTCCCGATTATGACCCCGAAGCTCTCGAAATACTGAAAGGTAAAAGAAAGGGTAATTACAACATAGTTAAGATAGACCCTAATTATGTTCCCCAAGAAAAAGAATGTAAACAGGTTTTCGGTATTACATTTGAACAGGGCAGAAATAATTTTAAAATCGACGAAAGCCTTTTAAATGATATTGTAACCGACAATAAAAACATACCCGACGATGCTAAAAGAGACCTTATTATTGCTCTTATAACGCTTAAATACACACAGTCAAACTCTGTATGCTACGCAAAGGACGGACAGGCAATCGGCGTTGGTGCGGGTCAGCAGTCAAGAATCCACTGTACCCGTCTTGCCGGAAATAAGGCTGATATATGGCATCTTCGTCAGTGTGACAAGGTTCTTAATCTTCCTTTTAAAGATGAAATTAAAAGACCGGATAGGGACAATGCAATCGATATTTACATTTCAGACGACTGTGAAGAACTTCTTGAGGAAGGCGTATGGCAGACTTTATTTACAGAAAAGCCGGAGCTTTTCACTAGAGAAGAAAAGAAGGCTTATCTTGCCGGCATAACAGATGTTGCACTCAGCTCTGACGCTTTCTTCCCGTTTGGCGACAATATAGAAAGAGCAGCTAAAAGCGGCGTTAAGTATATTGCACAGCCCGGCGGCTCAATCCGTGATGACAATGTTATTGAAACCTGCAATAAGTATGGTATGGCAATGGCGTTTACAAAAATGAGACTGTTTCATCATTAATGCCTCGGCAGCGTAAATAACATAACTAACATAACAGGAAGGAAATGTGTTTTTATAATGAAGTTTAAAGAATTTCTTAAAAGGAAGAATGTTGACATATCATTAAAGGCTTATGGTATTGATGCATTGGGGGCAATGGCACAGGGACTTTTTGCTTCACTGCTTATCGGAACGATTCTTGATACAATCGGAAAGCAGCTTGGTATTCAAATTTTAATTGATATAGGCGGATTTGCCTCTTCGGTAAAAGGACCTGCTATGGCTATTGCCATTGGTTTTGCTCTCAAA
>URVP01000103.1 GCA_900551345.1 uncultured Eubacteriales bacterium | reverse complement strand
GGTAAAATTATATGATAAAACTTGCCTTTAATTTGAAAGGACTGATTTTAAAAATGGAAAAAGAAAAATATTATCTCACTACTGCGATCGCGTACACTTCCAGAAAGCCTCATATAGGAAATACTTATGAAGTTGTGCTTTCGGACGCAATTGCAAGATTTAAAAGATATGAAGGCTATGATGTTTTTTTCCTTACAGGTACTGATGAGCATGGTATAAAGGTACAGCAGCTTGCGGAGGAAAACGGGGTGTCTCCCAAAGAATATGTTGACAAAGTAGCCGGTGAAATAAAGACAATTTGGGATTTAATGAATTCCAGCTATGATAAGTTTATCCGTACAACGGACGATTATCATGAAGAGGCGGTTAAGAAGATATTTACCAAACTGTATGAGCAGGGTGATATTTATAAAAGCTCTTATGAGGGTTGGTACTGTACTCCCTGTGAATCTTTCTGGACGGATACACAGCTTGTTGACGGCAAATGCCCTGACTGCGGACGGGAAGTACACAAGGAAAATGAAGAAGCGTATTTCTTTAAGATGAGCAAATATCAGGACAGACTTATGAAACATATCGAAGAGCATCCTGACTTTATACAGCCCGAATCGCGGAAAAAGGAAATGATAAATAACTTTATCAAACCCGGAATACAGGATTTGTGCGTTTCAAGGTCTACCTTTAAATGGGGCGTTCCGGTTGAGTTTGATGACAAACATGTTATCTATGTATGGATTGATGCCCTTTCAAACTATATAACTGCATTGGGATATACACCTGATTCAAAGGGCGAACTTTATAAAAAATATTGGCCTGCCAATGTGCATATTATCGGAAAAGACATTCTGCGTTTCCATACAATATACTGGCCGATAATCCTTATGGCTCTGGGTGAACCTCTCCCGGAAAAAATCTTCGGACATCCCTGGCTTTTAAACGGAGAGGACAAAATGAGTAAATCCCTGGGTAATGTTATATATGCCGATGACCTTGTGCGTCATTTCGGAGTTGACCCGGTTCGTTTTTATCTTCTTCGGGAGATGCCGTATGCTCAGGACGGTACAATTACCTACGAAAAGATTATATCCACATATAATGCGGATCTTGCCAACACATTGGGTAATCTTATTAACCGTACGGTTGCCATGATTAATAAATATTTTGACGGGATAATTCCCGCACCTGTAGATAAAACAGATTTTGACAGCGACCTTGCTAAGACGGCTGTTTCTGTTAAAGAGTCTGTTATCCGTAATATGGACAGCTTTAAGACAGCTGATGCACTTGATGAAATTATACGGCTTGCATCAAGAGCTAACAAATATATTGACGAAACAATGCCTTGGGCACTGGCAAAAGATGAAAGCAAAAAAGGAACGCTTGCAACTGTTCTGTATAACCTTGCTGAAGCTATCAGATTTATTACATCCTTGCTCGGTTCGTTTATGCCCGATACGGTAGAAAAGATTAAAGCTCAGCTTGCTTTTGAGGATATTTCACTGGAATCCTTAGCAGAATTCGGTTCAATGAAAGCAGGCAGAAAAGTTGGAGAGGCTCAGCCGCTGTTTGCCAGAATTGACGCTGATAAAAAGCTTAAAGAGCTGGAAGAGGAGGCAGCCGCAAACTGCAAAAAGATTGAGCTTGCACCTTTCAAAGATGAGATAGAGTTTGAAAAGTTCCTTGACCTGGATATTCGTGTGGGTAAGGTGCTTGAATGTGAACCTGTTCCAAAGTCAAACAAGCTGCTGCGGTTCACTCTTGAAGTAGGCAGTGAAAAACGCCAGATACTTTCGGGCATTGCAAAATATTATAAGCCGGAAGACCTTATAGGCAAAAATGTTTTGTTTATTGCAAATCTGCCTGTAAGGAAAATGATGGGACTTGAATCCCACGGAATGATTCTCAGTGCCGAATATGAGGACAAACTTGTTGTTACCACTGTTGAAGGAGATATTCAGAGCGGAGCACAGATTGTATAAAACCGTTTTGATGTTCTGAAAGGAAGCATATAAATGTTATTTGATACACACGCACATCTGGATGATCCTCGTTTTGATCAGGATAGAGATAAGCTTATCGGTATACTGGGTGCAATGGATGTGGAGTATGTGACTAATGTTGGGTCAAATATGAAAACCTCTGTGTCAAGTATGCAGCTTGCACTTAAATACCCCTTTATATATGCTGCGGTAGGTGTTCATCCCCATTATGTGCATGATATGACGGAGGACGACCTTAAGACCATTGAAAAATGGACGCAGTGCGAAAAGGTGGTTGCCATAGGAGAAATTGGTCTTGATTATCACTATGATTACAGCCCCAGAGAAGAGCAAAGATACTGGTTTTCAAAGCAGCTTGAGCTTGCGGAGAAAATCGGCTTGCCGGTAGTGATACATGACAGAGAAGCTCATGAGGATTGCATAAATATAGTGAAACAATTCGATGTTAAGGGTATTTTCCACTGTTTTTCAGGCAGCAAAGAAATGGCTGAAATTATTATTAAGATGGGATTTTATGCTGCATTCGGCGGAACACTGACCTTTAAAAATTCACGCAAAGCCGTTGAAGCGGCACAGGTCGTTCCCCTTGACAGATTGCTTATAGAAACAGACTGTCCTTATCTTGCTCCGGAGGGTCACAGAGGGGAGCGTAATAACCCCACACTTGTGCGGCATGCTGCTAAAAAACTGGCAGAGATAAAGGGAATATCTTATGAAGAAATGGCTGCAATAACATATGAAAATGCAAAGAGGGTGTACAGAATTGATGATAATAACATATCCGCTGGGAAATAACTTATATATTAACATGACAAACCGCTGCTCGAATGCCTGTGACTTTTGTATAAGAAACGGTGAAGATCAGCACCGTACGGAGTGGAACTCCGACCGTGATATATCAGGCACTTCAAAGCTGTGGCTTGACCGTGAACCGACGGTGGAGGAGGTTATACAATCTCTTAAAGATGCGGATTATACAAAATATGAACAGATAGTATTTTGCGGATTCGGTGAACCGTTTGAGCGGTTTGACGATTGTGTAAAGGTTGCCGCATGGCTTAAGAAGCAGTCAGATGTGTATATACGAGTTAATACAAACGGTCAGGCAAATCTTATTCATAACCGTGATGTTACTCCTGAAATGCAGGGTCTGTTTGATGAGGTGGGCGTCAGCCTTAATGCAGAAAATGCCGCCAAATATCAGCAGATTTGCCATTCCGTTTTCGGTGAGGATGCATACGGCGGACTTCTTGAATTTGCCCGTCTTTGTGCGGATAAGGGTATAAAGGTAAAAATGACCGTTGTTGACACCATTGGAGCAGATGCCATTGAGAAATGCAAAAAAATAGCTGCGGATAACGGTTGTCAGCTTAGGGTCAGAGAATATATAGAATAGCAGTTATAAGACTGTTGAAAGGAAGTATAAAAATGGTAGATTATGAAAAAATGTTTTCAGAAAGAGCAAAGCCCCTTCAGGGTTCTGCAATAAGAGAAACTTTTAAGGTGCTGGCAACTCCCGGTATGATTTCTTTTGCCGGCGGAGCCCCTGCCCCTGAGACATTTGCGGTTAAAGAACTGTCTGAAATTGCGTTTGACATTCTTAAAAATCAGGGTGTTACTGCTCTTCAATATGGAATAACAGAAGGTTATGCACCCCTTAAGGAGCAGGTCAGAGAAAGACTTGCACGGATCAGCAGTACAAATGATGATGACGAGCTTCTCATAACAACGGGAGGACAGCAGGGAATAGCTCTTGCAGCTCAGGCTCTTGTTAATGAAGGCGATATAGTGGTAACCGAAAACCCCAGCTTTATCGGCGGACTTAATTCCTATCGTTCTTTCGGCGGTAAAACCATCGGGGTTGATATGGATAATGACGGTATGGATATGGATAAGCTTGAAGAGCTGCTTAAAACTACTAAAATAAAGCTTCTTTATACTATTGCAACTTTCCAGAATCCCACCGGGATTACCATGTCTGTTGAAAGAAGAAAAAGACTTATAGAGCTTGCAGAAAAATATGATTTTATAATTCTTGAAGATAATCCATACGGCGATCTTCGTTTTGCGGGAGATCCTGTTCCCACCGTTAAATCTCTTGATAAATACGGCCGTGTTATTTATTGCGGTTCATTTTCAAAGATTATGTCACCCGGTCTTCGTATCGGTTTTGTTTCCGCTCCGGCAAAGATAGGTGAAAAGATGGCGGTGTGCAAACAGACCGCAGATGTACATACACCTGTTTTCACTCAGATGCTGGCAAGTGAGTTTTTAAAACGCTATAATATAGATGATTATATTGCAAAAAGCTGTGAATTGTACGGCAAAAAGTGTAATTTTATGCAGGAATGTATTGCCAAGTATTTCCCTGACTGCATATCAACAACAAAACCCCAGGGCGGTTTGTTTATATGGTGTTCTTCAACGGTTGACTTTGACAGTAACGAAGTTCAGAAAGCGGCAATCGCAAGAAAGGTTGCTTTTGTTCCGGGTAATGGTCTTATGCCCGATGCCGGAGCCGTTACCAGCTCTTTCAGACTTAATTACTCAAATTCATCCGAGGAGAAGATTGAAGAAGGCATTAAGATTCTCGGGGAGGTATTAAAGGAATATGTCAGAAGATAAGAAAAGAATACTCAGTGCAATCCAGTCATCGGGTCAGCTCACCTTGGGCAACTACCTGGGAGCTCTTAAAAACTGGGTGGCACTTCAGGACGAATATGAGTGTTTTTACGCAGTGGCAGATCTTCATTCCATTACGGTAAGACAAGAGCCTGCGGCACTGAGAAAAAACACTATGGATATTTTTAAAATTTTCCTTGCAAGCGGTATAGATACGGATAAAAATGTGCTGTTTATACAGTCGCATGTTTCCGCTCATGCGGAACTTGCATGGATTTTAAACTGTTATACCTACATTGGTGAACTTTCAAGAATGACCCAGTTTAAGGATAAGAGTGAAAAGCATGCGGGCAATATAAATGCAGGTCTGCTTACCTATCCTGTTCTTATGGCTGCGGACATTCTGCTTTATCAGGCAGATCTTGTCCCCGTAGGACATGACCAGAAGCAGCATCTGGAAATTACAAGGGACATTGCAAACCGGTTTAACGGTATCTACGGTGATGTGTTTAAGATTCCCGAACCATATATCCCCAAAGTCGGAGCAAGAATTATGAGTCTCCAGAATCCGGAGTCGAAAATGTCTAAATCCGACCCCAATCCCAACGGATTTATCGGTATTCTTGATAAGCCTGACATTATCCGAAGTAAGGTAAAAAAGGCTGTTACCGACAGTGAAGGAAGCATAAGATTTTCAGAGGACAAACCGGCTGTAAGCAATCTTATAAGTATATATTCCGCTTGCAGCGGCATGAGCATTGCCGACATAGAAAAGAAGTTTGCAGGAGAGGGATACGGTGTGTTTAAAGCAGAGCTGGCAGAACGCATTATTGAGTGCCTTGCTCCCCTTCAGGAAAAATATAACCAATTATCAGAAGACAAAGGATATTTGGAAAAGGTATATAAAGAGTCTGCTGAAAAGGCAGCATATACGGCAAACAAAACACTTCGTAAGGTGTATAAAAAGATAGGTTTTATCCCCAGAGGATAAAAAATGTTTTACTAAGGATTTTTGAAAGGATAACCTATTATGGACGATAATATGTTACGATTGATATTTATATTTACAATTGCGGTGCTAATGTCCTTTGCTTCCACTCCAATAGCATTCATTCTGGCTAAAAAGGTTGGAGCGATTGATATTCCTAAAGATAACAG
>URVP01000102.1 GCA_900551345.1 uncultured Eubacteriales bacterium | reverse complement strand
GGATTTACCATTCAAAATCGATTTAAGCGGTAAAACAATTGTTATCACAGGCGGAGGTGGAATCCTTTGCGGTAATTTTGCAAAAGTTGTGGCAGAATGCGGTGCAAAGGTTGCTATTCTTGATATAAGAAAGGAAAATTCCGACAGAGTTGCCGACGAAATTAACAAAAACGGCGGCATGGCTATGGGCATTGCCGCAAATGTGCTTGATAAGGCAAGCCTTGAGCAAGCAAGAGAAGAAATTACAAAAGCTTTCGGTCCCTGCGACATACTTATAAACGGTGCCGGCGGAAATAATCCTAAAGGCTCTACCACTAACGACTATTTTGACCCTAAGGATGTTCTTGACCCAGACACTGTTTCATTCTTTGACCTTGACCCGGACGGAATACAGTTTGTATTTAATCTTAACTTTATCGGAACACTTCTTCCCACTCAGGTATTCGCCAAGGATATGCTTAATAAAGACGCAGTTATTTTAAATATATCCTCAATGAATGCTTTCCGTCCTCTTACGAGAATACCCGCATACAGCGGTGCAAAGGCAGCAATATCTAACTTTACCCAATGGCTTGCAGTGCATTTTGCACCTGCCGGAATAAGAGTAAACGCAATTGCTCCCGGATTCTTTATCACAGATCAGAACAGAGACCTGCTTTTGAACAAGGACGGCAGCTACAAGCCCCGTGCAGATAAAATCGTAGCACATACACCCATGCGCCGCTTCGGCGAACCTGAAGAACTTAACGGAACGCTGCTGTGGCTTCTTGACAACAAGGCAAGCGGATTTGTTAACGGCGTTGTAGTACCCATTGACGGTGGATTTGCTGCATATTCAGGCGTATAATAAATTCTAAATTCCATAAAAGACGATGCCTTAGATGGCATCGTTTTTTTATTATATTATTGCAAATTATAGGTAAATCCTGTATAATAAATAACCGAGGTGTTTCTTTATGAATTTAATTGTCCGAATAATGAAAACCGGTAAAAAATACTGGATATATATAGCCGCAACGTTTGTATCCATGGTTCTCCTTACCATGCTACAGCTTGTTGCACCCAATCTTATAAAAAACCTTATTGCTCTGATTACTGACAAGGACCCCATGCTGGCACAAAAAGCAGTAAAAATCGCTATAGTTCTGGCTGTTATATACATAGGGCAATGGGTAATGGGATTTTTTAAGGCTTACTTGTCACATGTTGCCGCATGGAACTTTGTATCGGAACTTAGGGTTAAGGCTTATGACAAACTTCAGCAGCTTTCCATCGGATATTACCACGACAAACAGACCGGTCAGATTTTGTCCCGTGTTGCCAATGATACGGCAGAACTTGAAACACTCATTGCACATGCCATTCCTGACCTGATAGTAAGCATACTAACACTGGTAGGGGTTATAGTAATACTATTGTTTATTAATATTCCTCTTACCCTTTATACATTTATAACCATGCCCATTTTTATATATCTTGCTTTTAAATTCGCTACCAAAGTACGCCCACAGTTTAAGGCGTCTCATCAGATAAGAGGCGAATTCTACGCACTGCTCAACGATAACATTTCGGGAATGCGTGAAATACAAGTATTTAACAAGCAGGAGTATGAACACGGTCAAGTTGAAAAAAAGTCTCATCAGCATATCAGCTATCTTCTCCGCGCACTTAAACTTTCAGCTTTCTTCCACCCTACAATGAATTTTATAGCACAATTGGGAACTGTTATAGTTGTGGGTGCAGGCGGTATCTTTGCAGCAGGCGGAAGCATGGATGCGGCAGAAATTGTAGCGTTTATGCTGTATATAAATATGTTTTATCAACCCATAAGCACGCTTGCCCGTCTTAATGAAGACTTGCAGAATTCATTGGCAGCGGCTTCCCGTGTTTTTGAGCTTATTGATTCAGAGTCGCAGGTTCAGGAAAGGAAAAACGCAATTACTCTTCCCAGAACTACGGGACATATTGAGTTTAAAAATGTAAGATTTCAATATGTTGAAAATATACCTGTCATTAAACATCTTGAACTGGATATAAAACCGGGACAGATGATTGCATTTGTAGGAGAAACAGGTGTTGGAAAAACTACTATTGCCAGCCTGATAAATCGCTTCTACGACCCGGTTGAAGGAGAGATACTCCTAGATGAAATAAACATAAAGGATGTAACATTAAAGTCCCTTAGAGATAATATAAGTATGGTTATGCAGGACATATTTCTGTTTAACGGCTCTGTTGCCGAAAATATCGGTTACGGAGCAAATAAAAAATGCAGCATGGCACAAATAATTGATGCTGCTAAAAAAGCTCATGCGCATGAGTTTATATTAAAACTGGAAAACGGATATGATACCATTATAGGCGAAAGAGGCGTAAAGCTGTCCGGAGGACAAAAACAGCGTCTTGCCATTGCCAGAGCGATACTACGCGATACTCCCATATTAATACTTGACGAAGCAACATCAGCAGTTGATATGGGTACCGAACGGCTGATACATCAGGCGATAGACGCTGTCGCACAAAACAGAACCACAATAATTATAGCACATCGTCTTGCAACCGTTAAAAACGCTGACAAGATAATAGTCCTTGAAAAAGGTGAAGTTGTTGAAAGCGGCACTCATGACGAGCTTATAAAGCAAGGCGGAGCTTACAGCAGATTTTGCGAGATGCAGTTTATGGCTGAATAATATTGACCGAAAGGGAAAACACAAATGAAACTTACAAATCCTGAAGTAATCCGTAACATTATGAATAAAAGCGGAGTCAAATTTAACAAAGGCCTGGGTCAAAATTTCCTTATTGACGACTCGGTGCTTGCGGATATAGTTGAAGGCTCTGAAATTGATAAAGATACAGCAGTAATTGAAGTAGGCCCCGGAATAGGCTGCCTTACACAAGCCCTTGCGGAGCGAGCAGGGCGTGTGGTCAGTATAGAAATTGACAAGGGACTTATTCCTCTGCTTAAAAGTCTTTTTGTTGCGTACAACAATGTTGATATAATAGAAGGGGATATACTAAAAACCGATCTACATGCCCTTATATCCTCTTTTGAGGGTATGAAAGTACGGGTTGCGGCAAACTTACCATACTATATCACCACTCCCATTATTATGAAACTGCTTGAAGAAAATCTTCCTATACTTTCACTTACTGTTATGATTCAAAAAGAAGTTGCACAGCGAATAGCAGCCGCACCGGGAGGTAAAGAATACGGCGCATTGTCTGTTGCTGCGCAGTATTACAGCGACATAGAAATTATAAGAGAAGTGCCCGCGCATTGTTTTATGCCGGCACCCAAAGTAGATTCAGCGGTAGTTAAAATGACCATTAACAAAAAAGATTTAGGCGTTGATGAGAAAAAGTTTTTCCGCATTGTAAAGGCAGCTTTTTCCCAGAGGAGAAAAACACTTATTAACTCACTTGACGGAAGTCATTTTTACCAAATGGACAAACAACAAATTAAACAAGCACTGGAACAAATCGGACTTAATGAAAAAGTACGAGGTGAAACACTTACACTGGAGCAGTTTGCTGAGCTGTCAAATATAATTGAATAAACTTTAAATGAAGTTACTTTTACAAACATCACTAATAATTTAATTATTTGGATATTAACTAATATTAGAAAGGAGCAGTTATAATAACACTGCTCCTTTAATTATTATAAAAAATTCAAATAAATAATAACCATTACATTTAATCAATCAAAGCCTAATTATTGTATTAAGCACTTTTTTAATTGTATTTACGGTAACAAATTGCATACCGTCATAATAAAATAGCTATATTCTAACACCAAAACGGCCGCCGGATAAATCCGACGGCCGAATCTGTGCTTTACACAATAGGTTTATTTAAAAACTTTTACTAATCACAGTATAAAAATCAATCAGCTTTAATATCTGTCCAGGTTTCAAGATACTGACCTTCTTCACGAGTGTAGTCATGAGAATTTGTAGCTTCGATTACTGTGTAGTAATACCAATCAGACTCTGCATTATCAGGCCACTGGATATAACCGTCGCAAAGACCGTCTTCGTTTACATAGCGAACAAGAACACGGTTAATAATTGTCATAGCTTCTGCTCTTGTGATGTTCTGTTCCGGTCTGAATGTACCGTCCTCATAACCACTGATCCAACCCTGCTCTACGCCAAGCAGAATTGCATCTTCAGCCCAATGTCCGTTTATGTCGGTAAGTGCAGTATCATAACCTTCTACATCTGTTTCACTGAGGAATCTTGTAGCTATTGTTATAAATTCCGCTCTTGTAATAGCGTCTGTAGGTCTGAACAATGATGTTCCGGCGTCACCTGTTATATAACCGCCGTTAGCCATTGTAGAAATAGCCTCTGCTGACCAAAGGTCTGCGGGAACATCCGTAAAGTTGTTTGCCTGGGTATATATACTATCTCTTTCTTCGTCTTTAAGCAGACGGTAGAAGATAGTTGCAACTTCTTCTCTGGTAATGTTTGCTTCAGGTTTAACAGTGCCATCCGGATAACCATTTACATAAGCATTGTGTTCTTCGGAATTAAGTTTGTCCGGTGCAGTAATATTTACCCAACCGGCATAAAGTGTGGTATCCTTTGTTATCTCAATTTCTCCGGTAGCCGGCTGTGTTGCAGCTGCATCATAGTACCAACCTGTAAATGCACGACCTTCTCTTACGGGTTTGTCTAAATCATCAACATTGATTACAGCAATGCCGTCATCGTTAAGGTCTTCTTCTATGGTAATCGTCTCTTCTCCAACATCAATGGTAATGGTTACTTTATTATCATCGGGTTTATCTTGACCACCGGGGACTGTTGTTGTAGGAGGAGTATAAGATGCTCCCGCCTTCTCTATAATCACTGTAGCAGTAAGCGGATCGTTTACAATATCCTGATTTTCTGCTTGCTCTGCTTCATAAGCGATATTTGCAAGGCTTGCTATACTTGTAACGCCCACCATATCACCGCTAAAGGTATATTCGCCTTCACCTGTGATAATAATGCCAGGACATACAAACTCAAGAGTTCCAAAGTAAAAATCGGCATTTTCCTGAAGTTCTGCCACAGTTAAATAATCATTACTGTTTGTGGGATTCTTTACCTTGAGATTTATTACAAGAGTATCCCCTTCAGCTCCGTCTGTGTAATTTCTGGATACCTCACTGTAAATATTATCTGCGAAATTTCCGTTTGCACAGCTAAATCCAACTGCATCGGTTTTATATTCGTCAGGAATAGCGGCTCCTTCAGGAATATTAACCGTTACGGTAAACTGTCCTGAAAGCTTTGTATTGTTCAGTGTTTCAAGCTTGCCTGCGTCACCGCCTGCCGCAATGGTTCCTGCAGCAATATACATCTCGAAAGCTTTTTTAACGGGCGCAAGGTCTACAACAGCCTTAATATCAACTGACGCAGTAAAATCTTCCTCAGTATAACGGATAGGTCCGTCTAAATATTTGCTGCCCTCAGAAAGCTTTTCAAGAATTTCTGTAGGAACACTTATCTGTGTATCAAGACTGTCAACAACATCCTGAGGAACGCCGTTTTCCAACAGCTTATCTTCAAGAGTTGTTGCTGATACTGGTACACAGCTTATCGCAAGCATAAGTACTAGAGCTAAAGAAATTAGTTTTTTCATTTTTCAGCCACTCCTTTATTATATGTACATAATATTATCTGTTATTATTATTTATAAAATTATACCTCAAACCGTAAATTTTGTCAACATATATTTATTTAACAATAAATTAGATAAATATGGATTTTAACGGATTTCAGATTTATACTTTCAAGCGTTTACA
>URVP01000101.1 GCA_900551345.1 uncultured Eubacteriales bacterium | reverse complement strand
CAATACTACGATTTACAACACGGCGCTTTATATGAGATTGAGCCGGGACGATGAACTGCAAGGAGAAAGCGGGAGTATTCAGACACAACGCATGATGCTCCGGCAATATGCCGCCGAGCATGGCCTGAATGTCATAGATGAATATATCGACGATGGATGGTCTGGAACGAACTTTGACAGGCCGGATTTTCAGAGAATGATTGATGACATTGAGGACGGGAAAATCAACTGCGTTGTTACGAAGGATTTATCCCGCTTAGGCAGAAACTACATTCTGACCGGCCAGTACACGGAAATCTATTTTCCCAGCAAAGGCGTCCGCTATATCGCTGTCAATGACAATGTGGACACCATCAACGGAGAGAATGAGCTTGCCCCATTCCTCAACATTCTGAATGAAATGCACGCCCGCCAGACCAGCAAAAAGGTAAAGGCGGCCATGCGGACACGGTTCGCAAATGGCGCACACTATGGAGCCTATGCTCCGCTTGGCTATGTCAAAGACCCAGATAAGAAAGGCCATCTTCTGATTGACCCGGAAACAAGGTGGATTATCGAAAAGATTTTTGACCTTGCCGTTCATGGCCGGGGAGCCGCCAGCATTACACGGATTTTGGTCGAAGAAAAAGTACCTACTCCCGGCTGGCTGAATTTCCAGAGATACGGCACTTTCGCAAATATCTATGCCGGAGCGCCGGAGGAAAAAGCCTATGCGTGGACGATAGCGCAGGTGAAAAGTATTCTGAAAGAGGAAACCTATATCGGACACAGCGTCCACAATAAGCAGACCAACATTTCATTCAAAAACAAGAAGAAAGTACGCAAGCCAAAAGAGGAATGGTATCGTGTGGAGAACACCCACGAAGCGATTATTTCCGAAGATGTGTTCCGTCAAGTACAGGAGCAGATTTGCAACAGGCGCAGACGGCAGAAGAATGGTACAACGCAGATATTTTCCGGGCTGGTAAAATGTGCGGACTGCGGCTGGTCGCTGGCCTATGGTATGAACAGCCAGAACAAAAATCCCTATGCCCACTACCATTGTAGCAAGTACGGGCAAGGATTGCACCAGTGTTCCATGCACTATATCCGCTATGATGTGCTTTACGCCTATGTCCTTTCCCGTCTGCAATACTGGTCTGTGCTGGCACAGCAGGATGGGGACAAACTTCTGAAACGGCTACTTAACGCCAGCGACAAGGAACGCAATACTGCAAGGAAGCGGCAGACAGCCGAACTGAAAAAGGCGGAAAAGCGCAAAGCAGAAGTAGACACCCTGTTTGCAAAAATGTATGAGGACTGGTCTGCCGGACGCATTACAGAATACAATTTCAATATGCTGTCCGAAAAGTATCAGGGCGAACAGCGAGAATTGGACGTAAAAATTGAACGGCTTCACGAAGCGATGGAGACCGCCGCCCAGACAGCGGTTGACGCTGAAAAGTGGATAGGTCTGATGAAACAGTATGTCAATCCCACAGAATTGACGGCTGAACTTCTGAATACGCTGATTGAAAAAATCCTTGTCCATGAAGCGGTCAAAAGTGAGGACGGAAGCCGGGAACAGGAGGTAGAAATCTTCTACCGCTTTATCGGCAAAATCGAATGACACATCTTGAGATACCCAACAATATCTTTAACTAAGGGAAACGGGCTTATCTGTCCCTGATTCTGATATGTTGATTGCCCTATCAGAAGTACTGGAAACTCCTGTAAGCACTTTGCTCGGAGAAACAATTGATGAGCCAAAGCCGGATGATTTAAAAGTGATTTCCGAAAAGTTGGAGGTTATTAATCTTCAGCTTGCCAAAAGGAAAACAACGAGACGAAAGATATTTCATTGGGGTTTTATCACATTGTGTGCGTTGATCGTAATTATTTTCGCTGTCTTATTTGTGCTGAACAGTCCATATTTGGGTTGGGATTACAATGACCCTGAAACCGCAGTTATGGGAGTAGAATTTCACGCATTGGAGTGGTTGTTCGTCAGAGTAGCACCTATTGTCTTGATTGGCTCAGTTGTCGGAGCTGTTTTGACACGAGAGAAAAAGTAACCTGTACAAGCAACAGCGGGTTGCTTGTTTATAGAATGAACACATATTATAATATTTACAATGTGGTGATTTTAATGGATACGAAAGACGGTATACTTGATTTGTTGACGAAAAAGGGGTTGTCACAAAACGAACTTTAATAAATCTCTATGTTACAGAATAGGCGGCTATGTTGCCAAAATTGAATTATTGGAAGTGTTCAGATCAATAAACCGACAGAGCTGATTTTATATTGTAGTCGTCTGAAAAGGATTTACCCTTTTTCAGACGGCTTTTTATTTTAAGTAGATTCATAAACTGCGAAAAATCTTTTTACAAATATATATAATCACATTATGACTGATAAAATTATATACACATACTTTGTTGCAATAGTGTTCTTTTTGTTATAATATTACGCAACGGATTAATTATGTGAAACAGCAATTTTTGCATTAATAAAAGCTTGATTATTAATTACAGTTGTGTTATAATACTTCTGTTATAATTGTGAAATGTATTTCTTTAGAAATTACAAACAGATAGAGAAACAGTTGTGCGACTAAGGATTGATAAGCAATGAACAATACAGAAGGAATGACTTTTCGGGAAAAAACATCCTACTATTGGTACTACTACAAATGTCACTTTCTGGTTATCGTGTGCCTGATTGTAGCTATTGTAACAACATTAATAAGCTGTTTGAACAAGGAAACAGCCGATTTAAGAATCATGTTGGTTTCAGATGTCACGGTTGATCAAGAATACCGTCAGAATTTTATTGATAAATACTCTCAGTACATTACTGATGTGGACGGTGATGGAAAAAAGGTTATTGAAATAATTTCTGTACAGTTTTCCAACTATACAACCGGAACAATGAATCCTCAGCTTGAACAGGCATCAGAAGATCAGCTTAAGGCAAATCTTATGACAGCTCAAAATCAGCTTATAATTTTTAAAGATAATGTGACGGAATATTTAGAAAGTTTCGGAACATTTTCTGATATATCTGACTACGGAAGCGACACGGGCTATATTAAACTTGACGAAAATGACAGGGACATTTTGGGCGTAACCGTAGGAGAATATTATGCAGGTGTAAGAGTTACTCCGACAAATGCAGATGAAGAAGACCTTAAAAGATATGAAAATGCATATACGGTACTTAAAAATATGATAAAATAGGCTGATATCGGTCTTTACAGGAGGTTATATTTATATGTCAGGACATTCCAAATGGTCAACGATTAAAAGAAAGAAAGAGAAAACAGATGCTCAGAGAGGTAAAATTTTTACCAAAATTGCTCGTGATATTATCGTAGCAGTAAGAGAAGGCGGTCCGGATCCGGATTCAAACTCAAAACTTCGTGATGCTATCGCTAAAGCTAAGGCTAACAACCTGCCTAATGAGAACATAAAAAGGAGCATAATGAAAGGCTCGGGCGAAGCCGGCGGTGCCTCCTATGAGGAGATTACTTATGAAGGTTACGGTCCCAGCGGCGTAGCTGTAATGGTTGAAGCTATGACAGATAACAAAAACAGAACAGCAGCTGATATGCGTCATTATTTTGATAAGAACGGCGGTAACTTGGGACAGACCGGTTCTGTTGGTTTTATGTTTGATAAAAAAGGTATTATGGTTATAGAGAGAAATGATTCATTGGATGAAGATACGGTTATGATGGACGCGCTTGATGCAGGTGCATCTGATTTCAGTGCTGAAGAAAACTATTTTGAAATTGTTACCGAACCCAATGACTTTTCCGCTGTATATGATGTTCTTGATAAAAAGGGTTATGAGTTTACAGAGGCTGAGGTTCAATATGTTCCACAGACAACCGTTACCCTTACCGATGAGAAGGACATTTCAAATATGAACAGGCTTATAGATATGCTGGAAGACAATGATGATGTCCAGAATGTATGGCACAACTGGGAAGAATAATTAAATGCGTGGTTTGTTTCATTGAGAAATGGGACAAACCTGTTTGTTTTTAAGAAATAAAAGGAGTTGTTTCGGTTGAAGTGCATATATTTAGACAATGCATCAACTACCAAGCCTTCTTCAGCCGCCGTAGAAGCTGCTGAGGAAACTTTTGAAATAAATTTTGGAAATCCATCTTCAAGGCATACGATAGGATTTAACGCTGAAAAGGCGGTTAAAAATGCCAGAGAAATAATAGCAAAGGCTTTATTTGTATCGCCGGGTGACATTTATTTTACTTCGTGCGGCAGCGAAAGCAACAATACGGCTATTTTCGGCTCTCTTTCCGCAATGCGTGATAAAGGACGGATTATCACCACAAAAATTGAACACAAGTCCGTTTTAAATGCTTTTAAAGCTTTGGAAAAAGACGGATATGATGTTAAATACATTGGCTGCAATGAAAACGGCATAGTTGATATTGATGAGCTTAAACAATATCTTGACGATAAAACCCGTCTTGTCAGTATTATGAGCGTAAATAACGAAGTAGGCTCAATCCAGCCGATTAACGACATATACAAACTTGTTAAAGAACAATCTAATGCTCTTTTTCATGTTGATAATGTCCAGGGCTTTTGTAAAATCCCCGGAAAGATTAACGCCGATATGATCAGTATTTCAGCACATAAAATTGGCGGACTTAAAGGCTGTGCAGCTTTGTATGTAAAAAAAGGAATCAAAATTAAACCTCTTATTTTCGGAGGAGGACAAGAAGGTAATCTTCGCTCGGGAACTGAAAATGTACCCGGTATTTGTTCCTTCGGTGCAGCTGTAGATTCTATTGATGCACAAAAAAATTATGAAAAAGTTCAGCTTTTGAACAACGAAATGCGAAGAATAAAAACAGGCACAATTTTATCTGATGAAAACTGCTCCCCGTATATTATGTCGGTTGCATTTGAGGGATTGAAATCCGAAGTGCTGCTTAATGCGCTTGCTATGAGGGGTGTTTATGTATCATCCGGATCGGCATGTGCTTCAAATCATCCCGAGTTAAGCCATGTACTTACAGCCATGGGAGTAAGCAATAAATTAATTGATGCTGCAATAAGAATCAGCTTTTCGCCCCATATGGAAGCTGAAGATATAATTGAAGCAAGAGGCATAATAGAAGAGGAAGCAGAAAAATTGATAAAGATTATGAAGGTCAGGAGATAAACATAGTGGAAAAAATTATACTTGCAAAATATGGAGAAATTATATTAAAAGGGCTTAATCGTCCGGTATTCGAAAGCCGTCTTGTTAAAAATATTAAAAGAGCTGTAGGTCCGGGTGTATCTGTCAGCTCAGCACAGGCAACAATATATATAAAATGCAGTGAGGAATTAACAGACGAAGTTGCCCAAAAAGTCAGCAAAGTTTTCGGTGTTGTTTCGGTTGCCATAGCCAATGTAACCGAGAAAGATATGGACAAAATATGCAGTCTTGCCGCCGTGATGATGAAGGATAAAAAGGGAAGCTTTAAAGTCGAAGCTAAAAGATCAGACAAAAAGTTTCCTTTCAAATCACCTGAAATATGTCTTAAAACAGGCGATGCAATACTGGATGAAAATCCTTCGCTGACAGTTGATGTTCATAATCCTGATACTCTTGTTAAGGTTGAAATCCGTGACTTTGGTGCATATGTTTATCTTAATAAGATACCCGGAGTGGGTGGCATGCCTACAGGCTCAAACGGTAAAGCTACACTGCTTTTATCCGGTGGTATCGACAGTCCGGTTGCAGGATATATGATTGCCAAAAGAGGCGTTGAACTGGAAGCTGTTCATTTTTACAGCTATCCGTATACATCAGAGC